>NZ_CAXAQF010000011.1:0-198451 GCF_963970735.1 Pseudomonas sp. RA_35y_Pfl2_P32 | reverse complement strand
CGCCGGCGATGATATGGGGCGGGAGACGCATGATCAGCTTGGAGTGCCCCGGCGTGTCGTTGTCGTCCTTGCCCCCGGGGCGGGTGAGCTTGACCAGCACCTTCATCACGTCGGAAGGCTCGGGGAGACCCTGGTCCTCCCGCCTCACGGTGTAGAACACATCAAAACTGCCCGCGCGGATACGCTTCGCGTCGATGAACAGGCGCAACTCGGTATCGACCTCAGGCAGGTCCACGGTCTTGTGCAGCACCTCGTTATTGTTGCCCCAGAAAATCACCAACCGGTCCCCACGTCCCATGGTGCCCCATGGACCGGCCAGGCACTGCAGGCCGTGGCGGGGGAAGTTGTCCAGCACCGCGGCAATGTTCAGGCCCCAGACGTTCGGGTTGGTGGAGACTGGATCCTTGGTGCGGCCGGGAATACCCAGCTCGCGCAGGACCTGGATGTCGTGCTCGGGAGGTACTAAGGAGGAAGGCATGGGCGGGACTCCTGTCGTGGGGGAAGGCGACGGAGTTATTTAAGGGCGCAAATGAAGGTGTTGGCTACTGTCAGAACTTACAGGTAGGAGTGGGTTTTCGATGAGTGGTAGCAGCGCCATCCTTAGTCCTTGGAGCAGCCCAAATAGCTTCAACAGCCAGGTTGTCATCGAGCCACGTGGTCACACTTGATTGGCCTGAGCTAAGGTATCCCCACACCCTGACCCATCGAGCTCATATGCCCCACCTCCTGCGCACCCACCCTCGCCTCACCGCTGCCGCCGTGCTGGGTGTGGCGGTGGGGATCCTGGCACCGGCCGACTCTGTGGTCAGCAAAATCCTCATTGGCTGGAATACCGGGGTCTGGACGTACCTGGCGTTGATGCTGTGGCTGACCGTGCGTTCCCGGGCCGATGAGGTCAAGCGCATTGCCGAGGCCGAAGATGAAAATGCCGGACTGGTGCTGCTGATGGTGTGCATCGCCGCCATCGCCAGCCTGGCCGCCATCACGTTCGAGCTGGCCGGGATCGGCGACCAGGGCGCCACCCACACGCTGCTGCGCTACGGTTTTACCGGCTTGACCGTGATCGGCTCCTGGCTGCTGATCGGCACGATCTTCAGCGTGCACTATGCCCGGCTGTTCTACACCTGGGAGGGCAAGGAACCGCCGCTGCGCTTCGCCGAGGGCCTGAAAACGCCCGACTATTGGGACTTCCTGTATTTTTCCTTCACCATCGGGGTGGCCGTGCAAACCGCCGATGTCGGGGTCGCCAGCCGCCAATTGCGCAAGATCGTGCTCGGGCAGTCGCTGATCGGTTTTGTGTTCAATACGGCGATCCTGGGCTTCTCGATCAACATCGCCGCGGGATTGTTCGGCTGAGTGCCGCCTCCTGGGAGGATGTTTTTCAGGTTTGCCGCATGCCCCCTCTTGACGACCTGAGTACTTCTGGTGTCTCCTGAAACCGGTTTCAGTGAAGGCTCGTCTTCGCTGCTGCCGATAATTCCAACAATAAGGTCGTGCTCCGTGAACAGTTTTTCTGCCGCCCAACGCAGTCGCGTGACCATGCTGGATGTCGCCGAACGTGCCGGTGTGTCCAAGGCCAGTGTGTCGCGTTTTATTGGTGAGGACCGCGCCCTGCTGTCCGACGCCATTGCCTTGCGCATCGAGCAGGCGATCGACGAACTGGGATACCGTCCAAACCAGATGGCCCGCGGCCTGAAGCGCGGGCGCACCCGCCTGATCGGCATGCTAGTGGCCGATATTCGCAACCCCTATTCGATTGCCGTGATGCATGGCGTGGAAACCGCCTGCCGCCAGCACGGCTACAGCCTGGTGGTGTGCAACACCGACCGCGATGACGAGCAGGAAAGCCAGCACCTGGCAGCCTTGCGCTCGTACAACATCGAAGGCCTGATCGTGAATACCCTGGGGCACCATCCCGAACAGCTACGCGACCTGCACCGGGAAATACCCATGGTGCTGGTGGATCGCAAGGTCGAGCACCTGCACAGCGACCTGGTCGGCCTGGACAACCCCGCCGCCGTCCACACCGCCCTGGAGCATCTGCAGGAGCAGGGTTATCGCCAGGTGCTGCTGGTCAGCGAACCCTATGACGGCACCAGTTCGCGGATCGAGCGGGTCAGCAGCTTCAGCGCGCAAATCGCCCGCCGCACGGCTTTGTCGGGGGCGGTGGTGGAGACCGGCAGCGAGCTGACCGCGCGTATCCAGGCCTTCCTCGCCGACGCCCCTGGCGTACCTAAAGCTCTGTTCTGTGCCAACGGCATTGCCGCCCTGGCAGCAACCCGTGCCCTGCGCGAACTGGGGTGCGACTTGTTCACCGACGTCGGCCTGATCGCCCTCGATGACCTGGACTGGTTCCCCCTGGTGGGCAGCGGCATCACCGCCCTCGCCCAACCGACCGAAGCCATTGGCGCGAGCGCGTTCGACTGCCTGCTCAAGCGCTTGCGCGGCGACGACGGTCCCGTGCGGACCCTGGATTACCCGGCGCAGTTGATTGTGCGCGGGTCGACGCAATTACCCCATTCACGACGCGCCTCAAGCACCAACGACTGATCCGTATAGGCGGCTGCTGCACAACCGCACGCCGCCTGCGGCAGCGGCTAGCGATGTGTGCAGATTTTTTTGAACAAAAATGAAACCGGTTTCAGAGGTCAATAACAATGAATACATCACCTGTTTCCATCAGTTTGTCCAGCTACGGCGCCGACCTGGTTCGCCAGGTTGGCCAACTGGCATTCGTCGAGGTCCTGGCCAAGGCCGGGGCCCAGCGGATCGAGTGGCGCGAAGAATTGCTGACCAGCGAAGACCCGCGGGAACTGGCCCAGGCCATCGAACAACAGGGGCTTGAGGCGGTGTTTTCCTCGCCGCTGGAACTGTGGGTCGCCGGTCGCTCGCAGCCCAACCCGTTGCTGGCCGCCACCCTGAAACGCGCCCACAGCTTTGGCGCCCGGTGGCTCAAGGTGTCCCTGGGTTACTTCACCGACAACAACGACCTGCACAGCCTGGCCGCGTGCCTGGCCGAGCATTCGGTGCAGTTGCTGGTGGAAAACGACCAGACCCTGCACGGCGGGCGCATCGAGCCGTTCCAGCGGTTTTTCGCGCAGGTGGAGCACCACGGGTTGCCGGTGCGGATGACCTTCGATATCGGCAACTGGTTATGGCAGGACCAGAGCGCCGCCACCGCTGCGCGCCTGTTGGGCCGGCATGTCGCCTATGTGCATTGCAAGGCGGTGACCCGCCGCGCCGACAGCAAGCTGGTGGCGATCCCGCCGGCTGCCGACGACCTGCAGCAGTGGGAGCAGCTGCTGCAGCACATGGCACCGGGCATCTCCCGCGCCGCCGAATACCCGTTGCAGGCCGATGACCTGCAGCAACTGACCACCGAGCACGTGGCCGTCCTCGCCCGCCTGGGCCAGCCACGCCTGGAGCACGCCCATGTCTGAGATCGATATCCTGTCGTTTGGCGAAACCATGGCCATGCTGGTCGCCGAGCAAACCGGCGACCTGGCCCAGGTCGCGAACTTTCACAAACGCATTGCCGGGGCCGACAGCAATGTCGCCATCGGCCTGTCTCGCCTGGGGTTCAACGTGGCCTGGCTGAGCCGGGTCGGCGCCGACTCCCTGGGACGTTTTGTCCTCGACACCCTGCAACAGGAAGGCCTGGATTGCTCCCAGGTCGAAGTGGATCCGTTGCACCCCACCGGCTTTCAGTTCAAGTCCCGCGAGGACGCCGGCGCCGATCCCCAGGTGGAGTACTTCCGCAAGGGTTCGGCGGCCAGTCATCTGTCGCCCCAGGCAATCCACCCGCAGTTGCTGCAAGCCCGGCACCTGCATGCCACCGGTATTCCGCCGGCGCTGTCGGCCACGGCCCACGAGCTGTCCCTGGCGCTGATGACGCAAATGCGCGCCGCCGGCCGCACGGTCTCGTTCGACCCCAACCTGCGCCCGGCGCTGTGGGCCAGCGAGCAGCAGATGATCACCGAGATCAACCGCCTGGCCGCCCTCGCCCACTGGGTGTTGCCGGGCTTGAGCGAAGGCCGCCTGCTGACCGGCTTCGACGACCCGGCGGACATCGCCGCGTTCTATCTGGACCAGGGCGCCCAGGTCGTGGCGATCAAGCTCGGCGCCCACGGTGCCTACTACCGCACGGCGCTGGACCAGGGATTTGTCGCCGCCGTGCCGGTGGCCCAGGTGGTCGACACCGTCGGTGCCGGTGATGGTTTTGCCGTGGGCCTGATCAGCGCATTGCTCGAATGCCACGACGTCAGCGACGCGGTGCAACGCGCCAACTGGATTGGCAGCCGCGCGGTGCAGAGCCGTGGCGACATGGAGGGGTTGCCGACCCGATCCGAAATGGTCACCGAATTTGAGGCCGCCATCGCGAGCAAGCGGAGCGCCGCCCGGCTCGCTCCCACACTGGAGCGTATTCCAATGTAATCCCCCTGTGGGAGCGAGCGTGCTCGCGATGAGGCCCGCCCAGTCACTGAAGATTCCGATACCTGCTGCGACAAAAACAACAAGCTCAGGAGCACTACCATGCAAACGCCCAAACTCGCCGCCCGCCGTTGGTGGTACATCATGCCCATCGTCTTTATCACCTATAGCCTGGCGTACCTGGACCGCGCCAACTACGGTTTTGCCGCAGCCTCGGGAATGGCCGAGGACCTGATGATCACCCCGGGGTTGTCGTCCCTGCTCGGCGCGCTGTTTTTCCTCGGTTACTTTTTCTTCCAGATTCCCGGGGCGATCTACGCGCAAAAACACAGCGTGAAGAAGCTGATTTTCGTCAGCCTGATTCTCTGGGGCAGCCTGGCGACCTTGACCGGGGTCGTCTCCAACGCCTACTGGCTGATCGTCATTCGCTTCATGCTCGGGGTGGTCGAAGCCGCCGTGATGCCGGCGATGCTGGTGTACCTGTGTCACTGGTTCACCCGTGCCGAACGCTCGCGCGCCAACACCTTCCTGATCCTCGGCAACCCGGTGACCATGCTCTGGATGTCGGTGGTGTCCGGCTACCTGGTGCAGCACTACAGCTGGCGCTGGATGTTCATCATCGAAGGTCTGCCGGCCGTGCTCTGGGCCTTTATCTGGTGGCGCCTGGCCGATGACCGTCCGGCCCAGGCCAAGTGGCTCAACGACCAGGAAAAGCACGACCTGGAAAGCGCCCTGGCCGCCGAACAGGTGGGCATCAAGGCGGTGAAGAACTACGCCGAAGCCTTCCGCTCGCCGAAAGTGATCATCCTCGCCCTGCAGTTCTTTTGCTGGAGCATTGGGGTCTACGGCTTTGTGCTGTGGCTGCCATCGATCCTCAAGGCTGGCGCGCAGATGGACATGATCGAGGCCGGCTGGTTGTCGGCGCTGCCCTACCTGGCGGCGGTGATCGGCATGCTGCTGGTGTCCTGGGGCTCGGACAAACTGCAAAAGCGCAAACGCTTCGTCTGGCCGCCGCTGCTGATTGCCTCGGTGGCGTTCTACGGCTCCTACGCCCTGGGTGCCGAGCATTTCTGGTGGTCCTATACCTTGCTGGTGATCGCCGGCGCGTGCATGTACGCCCCCTACGGACCGTTCTTTGCGATCGTTCCGGAAATTCTCCCGGCCAACGTTGCCGGTGGCGCCATGGCGTTGATCAACAGCATGGGGGCCCTGGGTTCGTTTGGCGGTTCCTATCTGGTCGGCTACCTGAACAGCTCCACCGGCTCGCCCGGCGCGTCGTACCTGTTGATGAGTGGTGCGTTGCTGCTGTCCGTGGTGCTGACACTCTGCCTCAAGCCCGGCGCCAGCGACCGCTCGCCATCCCAGCAGGCCGCGAACAAACCGCTGCTGGCGACCCACTCCTGAATTGAATGGAAGGTGACTCCATGAACAAGCACATTGTGCTCTACAAAAAACTCTCGCCCGCGCTGATGACGCGCTTGCAGGAACGGGCGCAGGTGACCCTGATCGACAAGCTCGACAGCGACGGCCTGCAACGCTTGCGCGCGGCCTTGCCCAGTGCCCATGGCCTGTTGGGCGCGAGCCTGCGCCTGGACGCCCGGTTGCTTGACCTGGCACCGCACCTGGAAGCCGTGGCCAGCGTCTCGGTGGGGGTCGACAACTACGACATCGATTACCTGAGCGGGCGCAATATTCTGCTGAGCAATACCCCGGACGTGCTGACCGAAACCACCGCCGACACTGGGTTTGCGCTGATCCTGGCCAGCGCACGGCGGGTGGTGGAACTGGCCAACCTGGTGCGCGCCGGCCAGTGGAACCAGAACATCGGGCCGCTACATTTTGGCAGCGATGTGCATGGCAAGACCCTCGGTATCATCGGCATGGGACGCATCGGCGAGGCGCTGGCACAGCGTGGGCATTTCGGTTTCGGGATGCCGGTGATCTACCACAGCAACAGCGCCAAACCGGCTGTGGAGCAACGTTTCAATGCCCAGTACCGGAGCCTGCCGCAGTTGTTGCAGGAAGCCGATTTCATCTGCCTGACCCTCCCCCTGACCGCGCAGACCGAAGGCCTGATCGGCGCCCGGGAGTTCGCCCTGATGCGCCCGGAGAGTATTTTCATCAATATCTCCCGGGGCAAGGTGGTCGACGAGTCGGCCCTGATCGCAGCCCTGCAGCAACAGCAGATCCGCGGGGCGGGGCTGGACGTGTTCGAGCGCGAACCGCTGGAACATGACTCGCCGCTGCTGCAACTGAACAATGTGGTGGCGACCCCGCACATCGGCTCGGCCACCCATGAAACCCGCGAGGCCATGGCCCGTTGCGCCGTGGACAACCTGCTGGCGGCGCTGGCCGGCGAGCGGCCACCGAACCTGGTCAATCACCCGGTGTGGCAACAACGGCTGGCGAGCGCCTGACCCAACGCGGCGCACGCCGAACCTGAGTGCGGGTTCAGGCCCTGGCGTTCGCCAGGCGCCAGACCCGCGCGATATCCCGCGCACGCTCGCGCAGCAATTGCGGCGCCTGGGCGCAGGCCTGGGCCAGGCTCAGGGGGCCGGCCGGCAAGGCAAACGCGGCATCGACACCGTGCTCATACATCTGCTCATAACCTTCCCCAAGGGTCCCGGCCAACACAATCACTGGCACCTGGTGCTCGCGGGCAATTCGCGCCACGCCAAAGGGGGTTTTGCCGCGCAGGGTCTGGGAGTCAAACCGTCCTTCCCCGGTGATCAGCAGATCGGCACCGCGAACCGCTTCTGCCAGCCCCACCAGTTCGGCCACCACCTCCACCCCAGGGCGAAACTGCGCGTTGAGGAACGCCTTGGCGGCAAACCCCAGGCCACCGGCGGCACCGCTGCCGGGTTCATCGCGCAGGTCCCGCTCCAGTACCTGGGCACCATGATGTTTGGCGAGCAGACCAGCACCGAAGACGCGTTGCGAATCATCGACAAGGCCTGGGACCAGGGCATCAATTTCATCGACACCGCCGACGTCTACACCCAGGGTCGCTCCGAGGAAATCGTCGGCGAGGCGATCGCCGGCAACCGGCATGAATGGGTGGTGGCGTCCAAGGTCGGGTTCGGCCCGGTGGACGGCCTGCCCAATCGCAGCGGCCTGAGCCGCAAGCACATTTTCAACGGGATCGATGCCAGCCTGACCCGCCTGGACACCGACTACCTGGACATCTATTACCTGCACCGCGAAGACCACAACACCCCACTGCACGTCACGGTGTCGGCCATGGGCGACCTGATTCGCCAGGGCAAGATCCGTTACTGGGGCCTGTCCAATTATCGTGGCTGGCGGATTGCCGAGGTGATTCGCGTGGCCGAGCAACTGGGCGTTGACCGGCCGGTGATCAGCCAACCGCTGTACAACATCGTCAACCGCCAGGCCGAAACCGAACAGATCACCGCCGCCAATGCCTACGGCCTTGGCGTGGTGCCCTACAGCCCGCTGGCCCGTGGCGTGCTCAGCGGCAAGTACGCCCCCGACATTCGCCCCGACGCCAACAGCCGCGCCGGTCGCCAGGACAAACGTATCCTGGAGACCGAATGGCGGGTCGAGTCGCTGCGCATCGCCCAGCAGATCCAGGCCTACACCCAGCAGCGTGGAGTCGGCATGGTCGAGTTCGCCATTGCCTGGGTGCTGAACAACGCGGCGGTCGCCTCGGCCATCGTCGGCCCACGCACCGAGGAACAGTGGGATGCCTACACCAAGGCGCAAGAGGTGAAGATCAGCGCCGAGGATGAAGCCTTCATCGATTCACTGGTGACACCGGGGCATGCCTCGACACCGGGGTTCAACGATGTGAGCCATTTTGTCTCGGGGCGCAAGGCGCTGCTTAGTTGAAGCCATTGGAACGATGTTCGTTGCTCAAACCACGTATCCTTCCCCTCTGTTTATGCTCAGTGTCGCGAGGACAGCTTGTCTAAAGGAATTGCTTTATCGGTATCGGCTTCGGTGCTGTTCGCCGTCATGTACTTCTACACCTCACTGCTGTCGCCACTGGACGGTGTGGAAATTTTCGGCTGGCGCATGCTACTGACCGTGCCGTGCATGACGGTGTTCATGCTGGTGTCCGGTGAGTGGCAACGGGTGCTGGAGATCCTGCGGCGGCTGGCGGCCAAACCGCGGCTGGTCGGCGGCTTGCTGGTGTCCTCTGCCCTGCTCGGCGTGCAGTTGTGGCTGTTCATGTGGGCACCGTTGAATGGCCATAGCCTGGATGTGTCCCTGGGGTATTTCCTGCTGCCACTGACCATGGTACTGACCGGGCGCATTGTCTACGGCGAGCGCCTGTCGTACCTGCAGAAGATTGCCGCGAGCCTGGCGACCCTGGGCGTGCTCAATGAGCTGTACCAGGTGGGCAGTTTTTCCTGGGCGACCTTGCTGGTTGCCATCGGTTACCCGACTTACTTCGTGCTGCGCCGACGCCTGGCGGCCGACAACCTCGGCGGCCTGTGGCTGGACATGGCGCTGCTGCTGCCGGTGGCGTACGGGTTCGTGCACAACGGCGCCCAAGGCTTCGGCGTGTTCGACCAGCACCCCTGGCTGACGTTGCTGATTCCCGTGCTCGGGGTCATCAGTGCCTCGGCCCTGGTGGTCTACATCATCGCCAGCCGTCTACTGCCGTTCAGCCTGTTCGGGCTGCTCAGTTATGTCGAGCCGGTGCTGTTGCTGGGGGTGGCGCTGCTGCTGGGGGAAAGCATCAAGGCGGGGGAATGGCTGACCTACATCCCGATCTGGCTGGCGGTGCTGGTCTTGGTGTTCGAGGGTTTCAAGCACCTGATGCGCCAACGTAGACCTTAAGCACACGCAAAACAACGGTGGGAGCAAGTTGGCTCCCACAGTTTTTTATCGGTGTAACGGCTTAGTCGGTGGTCAATACACCACGACGCACCTGATCACGCTCGATCGACTCGAACAGTGCCTTGAAGTTACCTTCACCAAAACCATCGTCGCCTTTACGCTGGATGAATTCGAAGAACACCGGGCCCATCAGGGTTTCCGAGAAGATCTGCAGCAGCAGGCGCTTGTCACCAGCGTCGGATGAACCGTCCAGCAGGATCCCGCGGGCCTGCAACTCGCCTACCGGCTCGCCGTGGTTTGGCAGACGGCCTTCGAGCATTTCGTAGTAGGTGTCTGGCGGCGCGGTCATGAAGCGCATGCCGATGCTTTTCAGGTGATCCCAGGTCTTGATCAGGTCGTCGGCCAGGAACGCAACGTGCTGGATGCCCTCGCCGTTGAACTGCATCAGGAACTCTTCGATCTGCCCGGCCCCCTTGGACGACTCTTCGTTCAGCGGGATGCGGATCATGCCATCGGGTGCGGTCATGGCCTTGGAGGTCAGGCCGGTGTATTCGCCCTTGATGTCGAAGTAACGGATTTCGCGGAAGTTGAACAGCTTCTCGTAGAAGTTCGCCCAGTAGGCCATGCGACCGCGGTACACGTTGTGGGTCAGGTGGTCGATAATCTTCAGGCCGGCACCCACCGGGTTGCGGTCGACACCTTCGATGAACACGAAGTCGATGTCGTAGATCGAGTTGCCTTCACCAAAACGGTCGATCAGGTACAGCGGCGCGCCGCCGATGCCCTTGATGGCCGGCAGGTTCAGTTCCATGGGACCGGTCTCGATGTGGATCGGCTGGGCGCCGAGTTCCAGGGCGCGGTTGTAGGCCAGTTGCGAATCCTTGACGCGGAACGCCATGCCACACACCGACGGACCGTGTTCGGCGGCGAAATACGAGGCCACGCTGTTGGGTTCGTTGTTGAGGATCAGGTTGATCGCACCCTGGCGATACAGGTGCACGTTCTTGGAGCGGTGGGTCGCGACCTTGGTGAAGCCCATGATCTCGAAGATCGGCTCAAGGGTGTTCGGGGTTGGCGATGCGAATTCGATGAACTCGAAGCCCATCAGGCCCATTGGGTTTTCGTATAAATCTGCCATGGTTGACGCCTCATCATGCTTTTATTAATTAACGGATCGTTAGTCGTGAGCACTGCTGAGACGCGCGGGTGGCGCGCAGGAGATGCCTCGCACACTGCGGGCGAGAAAATCACCGTAGATCAATTGGAACCCAAATATCTTCATGGTCGACCCAAGGCTTTTGTGGGCGAGGCTTCTGCTGCCAGAAGACTTATTCTTATATGCGTAAACCGATTCTACACAGCGTAAAACATTTTGTCCGCCTTCTCTATAAAATCCGCCTTTTTCCCGTCGCTGCAAAGGCTTTGTTGCACAGGTACCGTGTGCCCGTGATCTGTTTGCCCAGCAGAAAGCGGCTTGGCGGTTCTGGGCCAACGTCAATGCTCGCCCGCGACCCTGGCGTTCATCAAACGGGCAACGCAGTTGCCCTTGAGTTGAGCTGCACATTCGCCCAGTGCCATCTATCATCCCCGGTATGCAATCTCTTCATGGACGGCAAGGCGTTGCCGCACCTGCATTTGAGAGCCCACCCCACCGTCCCAGGTTTCCCGAATGCCATTGACCTTAAAACGCCGGCGTAAAAGCGCCTACCGCAACGCCATCACCGTGCTGGCGGCCCTGGTGCCTGTGGTACTGGGCGGCGTCATTTTGCACATGCAAGCCGAACGCCGGCTTGGCCAAAGCACACACCAGACCGCCGAAGAAGCGGTGCGCCAGTTTGATTTGATGCTCGACAACACAGCTCAGGCCGCCCAGCTCCTGCTGCCGCTGGCCGGACAACCCTGCGCGGACGTCAAGCTGGCCCTGCGTGAACAAGTGACCCGCCGGCCCTTCGTGCGCTCGACCAACCTGGTATGGGACAACACCCTGTACTGCAGCTCGTTGTTTGGCGAGTTCGAGGAGAAAGTCGACCCGGGCGAGTACACCCAGGGCAAGTTGTGGTTGATGAACGGCAATCCGGTAACGCCCAACACCGCTCTGCTGGTGTACCGTCAGAGTGACGGCCGGCAAGGGGCGTTGACCACACTCGACGGCTACCACCTGAGCAATGTGCTGCGCCTGATCGGGCGCCAGACCCTGTTGCTGCTGCAGGTCGGTGACAATTGGTTGTCGGCCGACGGCCAGGTCCATCAGGGCGCACTGCCAGAACTGCCAGTGGCGCACAATTACCTGGAATCGTCACGTTATGCCTTTAAGGTGGAGGCCGGACTCCCCGAGGGGGAAACCTGGCGCTACATGGTCAGCGAGTACCCGCCGCTGTTCAGCCTGCTGATTTTTTTTGGCGCCATCGCCGGTACCCTTGTCCACTGGCTGCAAAAACGCTCGACATCGCCCAGCCTGGAATTGCAGCGGGCCATGGAAGCCAGGGAGTTTGTGCCCTACTTTCAACCGGTGGTCCATGGTGACAGCAAACGCTGGGCCGGCACCGAGGTGCTGATGCGCTGGAACCACCCCAAGGATGGCCTGGTACGCCCGGACTTGTTCATTCCGTTTGCCGAGCACTCAGGCCTGATCGTGCCGATGACGCGCTCATTGATGCAGCAGACCGCCGCGTTGCTCGGCCCGCACGTCCGTCATTTCGCCGAACGTTTTCATATCGGGATCAACATCACCGCCAGCCATTGCCAGGACCTTGACCTGGTGGCTGACTGCCGCGAGTTCCTGGCGGCCTTCCCACCCGGCAAAGTCGCGCTGGTCCTGGAACTGACCGAGCGCGAGCTGATCGAACCCACGGCCATCACCCATCAACTGTTTGAACAGTTGCATGACCTGGGGGTGATGATCGCCATCGATGATTTTGGTACCGGTCACTCCAGCCTGGGTTACTTGCGCCAGTTCAATGTGGACTTCCTCAAGATCGACCAGAGTTTTGTGGCAATGATCGGCGTGGACGCCCTGTCGCGGCATATTCTGGACAGCATCATCGAACTCTCCGGCAAACTCGACTTGGGGATCGTCGCCGAAGGGGTCGAAACACTTGAACAGAGTGAGTATCTTGCGCGCCACGGGGTGAACTTCCTGCAGGGCTACCTGTATGGCCGACCGATGCCCGCTGGCGATTTCATTATCGAACTGAACAAACAAAACGCCCTGTAAAAACCATTACTGAGGTTTCAGCGCACCAAATGGCATCAAACAACGGGGCTGTGTTACATAAAGAAAAAGACATGATTTACTCGGAGTGAATTAACTACTACAATTTTTCCTGCCTGCGCAAGATCGCCAGGTGCGCCACTCTCACCGAGTCGCTTCAAGGCTTTTGGCTTATAGCTTTGTTTGCGGTTGGTCTCAGCCAAACACACTATTGGAGTAAAGATATTGTCCAGACTCGCTGAATTTCGTGCAGCTGAAAAGGCCCTTCAAGAGCAGCTTGCGCAGCTGGAATCACTGAAAAACGACGCCGGGCTGAAGAAAGAAATCGAATTCGAAGAAAAGCTCCAGAGCCTGATGAAAACCTACGGCAAGAGCCTGCGCGACATTATCGCCATCCTCGACCCCAACCCCAAGGCCAGCCAGCAGCCAGCCGCGGCGCCCAAGACCCGCCGCGCCCGCGTGGTCAAGGTGTACCAGAACCCGCACACTGGCGAGCTGATCGAAACCAAAGGCGGCAATCATCGCGGCCTGAAAGCCTGGAAGGAACAATACGGCGCCAGCACCGTTGATGCCTGGCTGCGTGCTTGAGGCTCGTGAAGCCCACCCTGAAAAAGCCCTGCCAAAAGCAGGGCTTTTTTATGCCACACGGATTTTCAAGTAACGATGCTCGCCGATCACGCAGAAAAATCCGCTAACTACCATGGACCGGCGCTATTAACTTTGTAGTTAGTCCTTCCCGCTAAAGAACTGGCCTCACGCCATTGCCTCGTGGGAACTGCAATCTGGAACTAAAGTTTCAAACTTTCGCGCACCGCCTGTATTTCTTTCTGACTTGCTGCGTACGCCTGGGCTTGTCCGGCGTAGGAAAATACATAGGCTTTATCGGCCTCTACCGCGGCCACTAGTGTTTGCGACAACACATGACGTCCGTTCTGGGTAATGGTACAGGTGGTTTCCAGGGCAGCCAGGCGACTCAATGTAGTGGAATGAATCTTGTTGCACACACTCTGGTAGCCGCCCTTAAAGAAGTCTTTCTGGATCGACTTGCGCATTTCCAGCAGCACCCCCTGCAAGTTGACGACATGCCCGGCCTCAACCTGGCTCATGGTCAACTCCATGACCAACATCGGCTCACCGTTTTCATCGTTTTTCACCGCGCGCTGGCGGGAAACCTTGGCCGAGGCCTCGCCCGGCGCGGCCTCTGGCTCCACGGCCTGCACCTGCCAGCCACTGGGCCAGGTTACCTCGGCAAGCAGGGGCTGCGCGCCAGCGGCGGTGGCGAATAGACTGGATAACAGCAACAGGGATAGAAAGATTCGGATCATCAGGCAAGACACTGGCGGGGAAAGACACAAAGTCTGAGCCCAGCCACGCTCGCAGGCAATAGCCGGAGCTTTGTGCATTGGCCCGGCCCCGCCCCTTGCGTATCATTGGCCCCTTGCAAGGGAGCCACGAGCACCGCAAGCCCAAGGACTGCTCCATCGGCTGGAGCGTCGTTTGCCCCACTTTTTCCGGAGGGCCCATGAGCCTGCACGATCTGAACACCTTCCCCGGCGTCACTGCCCAACCTGACACTGCCACCCAGCAATTTGTGTTCAACCACACCATGCTGCGGGTCAAGGACATCACCAAATCCCTGGATTTCTACACGCGCATCCTCGGCTTCAGCCTGGTGGAAAAACGCGACTTCCCGGAAGCCGAGTTCAGCTTGTACTTCCTGGCCCTGGTAGACAAAAACCAGATCCCGGCCGACGCAGCAGCTCGTACCGAGTGGATGTCGTCGATCCCGGGGATTCTCGAACTGACCCACAACCACGGCACCGAGAACGACCCGGACTTCGCCTACCACAACGGCAACACCGACCCGCGCGGTTTTGGCCACATCTGCATTTCGGTGCCGGACATCCGCGCTGCCTGCGAGCGCTTCGAAGCCTTGGGTTGTGATTTCCAGAAACGCCTGAATGACGGCCGCATGAAGAGCCTGGCCTTCATCAAGGACCCGGATGCCTATTGGGTCGAAATCATCCAGCCAGCCCCACTGCTGGCGTAGGAGCAAGCTCAGGCTCGCTCCCACAAAACGGGGGCGGCCTAAGCCGGGGCCGAGGTGCGGATCAAGTGGTCGAAGGCGCTTAACGAAGCCTTGGCACCCTCGCCTACCGCAATCACGATCTGCTTGTACGGCACGGTAGTCACGTCACCGGCGGCAAAGACCCCAGGAATCGAGGTTTCACCGCGATTATCAACGATGATCTCGCCTCGTGGCGACAGCTCGACAGTGCCTTTGAGCCAATCGGTGTTGGGCAGCAGACCGATCTGCACGAAGATGCCTTCGAGTTCGACACTCAGGGTCTCACCGGACTGACGATCCTTGTAGCGCAAGCCGTTGACCTTCTGGCCGTCGCCGGTGACTTCAGTGGTTTGCGCACGGGTGATCACGGTGACGTTCGGCAGGCTGTGCAACTTGCGCTGCAAGACCGCATCGGCGCGCAGTTGCACATCGAACTCCAGCAGCGTCACGTGGGCAACGATCCCTGCCAGGTCAATGGCTGCCTCGACCCCGGAGTTGCCGCCACCGATCACCGCCACACGCTTGCCCTTGAACAAGGGGCCGTCACAGTGCGGGCAGTAGGCCACGCCCTTGTTGCGGTATTGCTGCTCACCCGGCACGTTCATTTCGCGCCAGCGGGCACCGGTGGCCAGAATCACAGTCTTGGCCTTGAGGGTGGCACCACTGGCGAATTTGACCTGGTGTGGTTCGCCGTTCTGGCCTGGCACCAGGGCATCGGCCCGCTGCAGGTTCATGATGTCGACGTCGTACTGCTTGACGTGTTCTTCCAAGGCTACCGCCAGCTTTGGCCCTTCGGTTTCCTGCACGGAGATGAAGTTCTCGATGGCCATGGTGTCCAGCACCTGGCCGCCGAAGCGCTCGGCAGCAACGCCGGTGCGGATGCCTTTACGGGCCGCGTAGATGGCAGCCGACGCACCGGCCGGGCCACCGCCCACCACCAACACGTCAAAGGTTGGCTTGGCGCTGATTTTCTCGGCCTGGCGTTCGATGCCACTGGTGTCGATTTTCGCGAGGATTTCTTCCAGGCCCATGCGGCCCTGACCGAAGTTCACGCCATTGAGGTAAACGCTGGGCACGGCCATGATCTGGCGCTCGTCGACTTCGGCCTGGAACAGCGCGCCGTCGATGGCGACGTGATGAACATTGGGGTTGAGCACTGCCATCAGGTTCAACGCCTGGACCACGTCCGGGCAGTTCTGGCAGGACAGCGAGAAGTAGGTCTCGAAGTGGAACTCGCCCTTGAGCGAGCGGATCTGTTCGATCACTTCGGCACTGGCCTTCGAGGGGTGGCCGCCGACCTGCAGCAGGGCCAGCACCAGGGAGGTAAATTCGTGGCCCATCGGGATGCCGGCGAAACGCAGGCTGATATCGGCCCCTGGGCGGTTGATCGAGAACGATGGCGTGCGGGCATCGGCACCGTTGTCAAGCAAGGTAATCTGGGTAGAAAGACTGGCAACGTCTTGCAGCAGTGCGAGCATTTCCTGGGATTTCGCACCGTCATCGAGGGAGGCAACGATCTCGATCGGCTGGGTGACCCGTTCCAGGTATGACTTCAACTGGGCTTTAAGATTGGCGTCCAACATACGGGCGATCTCCTGTGTTCAATTCTAAAAAACGCCCGAGCGAATCTCGCCCGGGCGTCTTGAGGGCAGTGCAGCTGACTTAGGTGCGGCGTACCGCCGTGATGTCGCGAGTCACTGACTCAGATCTTGCCGACCAGGTCCAGGGACGGTGCCAGGGTGGCCTCGCCTTCTTTCCACTTGGCTGGGCAGACTTGGCCCGGGTGAGCGGCAACGTACTGGGCAGCCTTGATTTTGCGCAGCAGCTCGGAAGCGTCACGACCTACACCGCCATCGTTGAGCTCGACGATTTTGATCTGGCCTTCAGGGTTGATCACGAAGGTGCCACGGTCTGCCAGGCCAGCTTCTTCGATCAGTACGTCGAAGTTGCGAGAGATGACGTGGGTCGGGTCGCCGATCATGGTGTACTGGATCTTGCCGATGGCTGGCGAAGTGTTGTGCCAGGCTGCGTGGGCAAAGTGGGTGTCGGTGGAGACGCTGTAGATCTCGACGCCCAGTTTCTGGAATTCGGCGTAGTTGTCGGCCAGGTCTTCCAGCTCGGTTGGGCAAACGAAGGTGAAGTCAGCGGGGTAGAAGAATACGACAGACCATTTGCCTTTCAGGTCGGCGTCCGACACTTGTACGAAATCGCCATTTTTGTAAGCGGTAGCGGTGAAGGGTTTAACTTGGCTGTTGATGATAGGCATCGTTGACTCTCCGTCAGGGTTGAAAAGTTGATGGGGTGAATCCTACCCAACCGATCACCTGATGGCTCATTGGCAAACCTGATGCTGTTCATTGGCTTTCGCTATTAGCCTACACTCTTAATAGAAGAAAACCGTCTCAGCAACCCAACGCCCCGCCCCCTTCTCGACCCGCGTCGCCCACGGCTTGTGGCTGCTATTAGGGGCTAGGCCGCGTGATACACTCGCCCCCATACAAAGTACGTACTACATTACGCAATGGCAGGAGAAAACATGGCTCGGGGCGGTATAAACAAGGCTGTAGTGCAGGCGGCACGCCTGGCGATCCTGGCGCGAGGTGACAACCCCAGCATTGATGCAGTACGTATCGAGATGGGCAACACCGGTTCGAAAACCACCATTCATCGCTACCTCAAGGAGCTGGACGACGAGGTTGCGGCCCGCCAGAGTGAGCCCCAGGAACAGATCGATGACGAACTGACCGGGTTGGTGGCACGCCTGGCGCAACGCCTGAGGGAACAGGGCCAGGCGCGCATTGACCAGGCCCAGGAAGGTTTCGAGCACGCGCGCAAGGCGCTGGAAAGCCAATTGACCGAAGCCCTGCAACTGCAGGCACAACTGACCCACCAGTTGCAGACCCAGGGCGCGACGCTGGCCCGCGAATCTGCGGCCTTGCAAGAGACTCGCGCGTTGCTGCAGGGCGAACAGACCCGCAATGCCGGGTTGAGTCAGGCACTCAATGATTTTGAACTGCGCTTGAACGACAAGGATGAGCAGATCCGCTCACTGGAAGAAAAACACCTGCACGCCCGCGACGCCCTGGAGCATTATCGCGAGGCCATCAAGGACCAGCGCGAGCAGGAGCAACGGCGCCATGAAGGCCAGGTGCAGCAGATCCAGATGGAATTGCGCCAGGCCCAGCAAAGCGCCATGGTCCGCCAGGACGAGATCACCCAGCTCAACCGCGATAACGAACGCCTGCTGACCGAGAACCGCGGCACGGTGCGTGAACTGCACCTGTTGCAGGATCAGCTCAAGCACAGCGAGACCCGCCAGGCCCAAGCCCAGGAGCAGATCCGCCGCAATGACGCCGAAGCCACCCTGTTGCAGGAACGTCTGCGGGTGGCGGTGCTGGAAAGCACCAGCGCCAAGCAGGCAGCCGCCGAGCAACTGCAAGCCAATGTGGAGTTGGAGCTGCGGGCCGCCAGCGCCGAAGCCAGCCTGCAGGCACTGCACCTGGCAGTGGCCAAGCAAGCTGCGCCGGACCCAGTCCCGGCCCCGGCTCCAACGCAGGCGGAAAAACCTTAACCGGCCACTGGTGTGCGCATGGTGACGAACTCTTCGGCGGCCGTCGGGTGCACGCCGATGGTTTCGTCGAAGTCACGCTTGGTGGCGCCGGCCTTCAAGGCAATGGCCAGGCCCTGGACGATTTCACCCGCCTCCGGGCCGACCATGTGGCAACCCAGGACCTTGTCGGTCTTGGCGTCGACCACCAGTTTCATCAGCGTGCGCTCCTGACATTCGGTCAGGGTCAGCTTCATCGGCCGGAACCGGCTTTCGAAAATCTGCACCTCATGACCTGCCTCGCGGGCCTGCTCTTCCGTGAGGCCCACAGTGCCGATGTTCGGCAAGCTGAACACGGCGGTCGGGATCATCTGGTAGTCCACCAGGCGATACTGCTCGGGCTTGAACAGACGACGGGCTACGGCCATGCCCTCGGCCAGGGCCACCGGCGTCAGTTGCACGCGACCGATGACATCGCCAATCGCCAGGATCGACGGCTCGGCGGTCTGGTACAGCTCATCGACCTCGACGAAGCCTTTCTGGTCGAGCTTGACCGCGGTATGTTCCAGCCCCAGGTTGTCCAGCATCGGACGCCGTCCGGTGGCGTAGAACACACAATCGGTTTCCAGCTTGCGCCCATCCTTGAGTGTCACGTTCAGGCTGCCATCGGCTTTGCGGTCGATGCGCTCGATGTCGGCATTGAACTGCAGGTCCATACCGCGCTTGGTCAGTTCCTCCTGCAAGTGCTTGCGCACCGCACCGTCGAAGCCGCGCAGGAACAGGTCACCGCGATACAGCAAGGAAGTCGTCGCGCCCAGGCCATGGAAGATCCCGGCGAACTCAACGGCGATGTAGCCACCACCCACCACCAGCACGCGCTTGGGCAGGGTCTTGAGGAAAAACGCTTCGTTGGAACTGATGGCGTGCTCGGCTCCCGGAATCTGCGGGATCTGCGGCCAGCCACCCGTCGCGATCAGGATATGTTTAGCGCTGAAGCGCTCGCCGTTGATCTCCACGGTGTGGGGCGCGACGATCCGGGCGTGGCCCTCATGCAGGGTCACCCCGCTGTTGACCAGCAGATTGCGATAGATGCCGTTGAGACGGTTGATCTCGCGGTCCTTGTTGGCAATCAGCGTCGCCCAATCGAACTGCGCCTCGTCCAGGCTCCAACCGAAGCCCGCCGCTTGCTCGAAGTCTTCGGCAAAGTGCGCGCCGTACACCAGCAACTTCTTCGGCACACACCCCACGTTGACGCAGGTCCCGCCCAGGTACCGGCTCTCGGCCACGCCGACTTTCGCACCAAAACCGGCGGCGAAGCGTGCCGCACGTACACCGCCGGAACCGGCGCCAATCACATACAAGTCAAAATCGTAGGCCATTTCTATCTCCTCGGCAGGCCACCAGCATACCCGCTGGCGCCGTGCGGGTCAGCGCCGCGAACAATACGGGTTTGAAAAATGAAAAAGCCACCCGAAGGTGGCTTTTCAGAACAGGACGTCCAGGCGTTATCAGTACGCCTTGCCCGTCTTGTAGAAGTGCTCGAAGCAGAAGTTGGTGGCTTCGATGTAGCCTTCGGCGCCGCCGCAGTCAAAACGAGTGCCCTTGAACTTGTAAGCAATCACGCATCCATCTTGCGCCTGCTTCATCAGCGCGTCGGTGATCTGGATCTCGCCACCCTTGCCCGGCTCGGTTTCTTCGATCAGCTTGAAGATGTCCGGGGTCAGGATGTAGCGACCGATGATGGCCAGGTTGGACGGTGCATCTTCTGGTTTTGGTTTTTCTACCATGTTGCGCACGCGGTACAGGTCGTCACCGATCAGGTCACCGGCGATCACCCCGTACTTGTGGGTTTCCTGCGGGTCGACTTCCTGGATCGCGACGATGGTGCAGCGATACTGCTTGTACAGTTTGACCATCTGGGTCAGGACGCCGTCGCCTTCCAGGTTGACGCACAAGTCGTCCGCCAGCACCACGGCAAAGGGTTCGTCGCCGATCAACGGACGACCGGTGAGGATCGCGTGACCCAGGCCCTTCATTTCGGTCTGACGGGTGTAGGAGAACGAGCACTCGTCGAGCAGTTTACGGATACCGACCAGGTACTTCTCTTTGTCAGTGCCCTTGATCTGGTTTTCCAACTCGTAGCTGATGTCGAAGTGGTCTTCCAGGGCGCGTTTGCCGCGACCGGTGACGATGGAGATTTCAGTCAGGCCAGCGTCCAATGCTTCTTCGACGCCGTACTGGATCAGTGGCTTGTTCACCACCGGCAGCATTTCTTTAGGCATGGCCTTCGTCGCTGGCAGGAAGCGAGTACCGTAACCGGCTGCTGGGAACAAGCATTTCTTGATCATAAAAGTCCTTGAAAGGGCTGTGTGTACGAGTTTCGGCGCAGTCTAATCAGGCGGCGTGCACCTTACAATGCCCCGCACTGGCTAACCGATGCCATCATAGAGAAATAATTTTAACGATAGTTCCGCAAAGGCTTCACTTTAGACCAGGGAAGACCCCCAGGCACATTTACAGCTATCATTGCGCGATTGAACCAGCCAACGAGGCAGATAGATGTCGGCAGCAAAAAGCGTGAACGGTTACCTGATCAACAAGGCCAAAGACGGTCAATGGTGGGTCGACAGCGCCGGTGGCGAAAATATCGCCGGGCCTTTCCCCACTGAAGCCATGGCCATCGAAGTGGCGTCGGTGCTGCAAGATACTCCGCCCGCTCCCAAGCGTCGCGGGGCCAAGCCCGAATAAGGTGCCTGGTCAAACAGCCCTGCCCTGAGCAGGGCTTTTTTGTGTTTGTCTGTACCGAAATGGCCATTCGCTATAACCTCTCGCTACGAGGCCTTCTCTGCGCCTGCCCCCCTCCCCCCTGATGGCAACGATCCGATGAAAATAACCCTGGCTGTGATGGCGGTACTGGTCTTGAGTGGGTGTGCCACAGCGTCCAAGACGTACCTGGACGACGGCCAGCAAGGCTTGTCGATCGATTGTTCGGGTGAAGCCAATTCCTGGGCCGCCTGCTACGAAAAAGCCGACGCTTCCTGCGCCGGTACCGGCTACCGGATCGTCGGCACCGAGGGCACGCCAGCGCTCAAGGAAAGCGACAAGACCCTGGGCGCGGATGTCGGCAATTTCAAGAGCCGCAGCGTCGTGGTGGTGTGTAACTAGGCCCCGGGCCGTTACATGTGAATTTCCGCGAATTTGATGCCCAGGCCGCGTATGGTCTCGACCAAGTCATCCAGGCGGGAGAAGGACTCGACCTCGTCGTTGTCGTCCACCAGGAAAAAACTGCGCCCTGCACTTTTCTTGAAAAACACGATCCATTCCCCCGGAGTCGCCGGATTCTGGATCACATGGGTGGCAGAGATGTGACCCTCTGCATGCCGCTCTCTGACTTGCTCACGCTTCATTGCCTGCTCCATTGATGACAATGCCGCCCCAGGCACGATGCTGTTCAGTGTGTTTGGCTGAACAGCATCGTGCCTGGGGCGGCGCTGTGTCGATGCAGACAGTTTACCGGATGCCTTGGCCAATCAGCACGCCATCAACGGTTTGCCCATACAGATTGACCCCATCGTTGGCGTGGAACTTCACCCGGGTCTTCTCCACGGAGCCGTCGATCAGCCGCGGGTCCTGGGGCCGTTCATGGCTATTGATGAACGCCGCCACGTCCCACGCCTGCTGATCGCTGAGGCTCTGCGCCTTGCCCAGGGGCATGTTGTATTGAATGAACGAAGCCGCGGTGTTGATGCGGTGCATGCCCGCTCCCCAGTTGTAGGAATCCTTACCCCAGAGCGGTGGCATCACGTAGTCCTGGCCGACTTTCTGTCCCTGGCCGCTGTCGCCGTGGCACACCGCACACTGGGCCTTGTAGACCTGCGCGCCCTGGGCAATGTCGTAGCCCTTGGCCGGTTGCTTGACCTCAGGATAACCGCGCCCGGGCAGCTCGACACCAATCGGGGCCTTGCTCGCCAGCCAGTAGGCATAGGCCGACAGCGCGCTGATTTCCGGGCCATCGGCCGCTGGCGGCTTGCCGTTCATGCTGAACTCGAAACAGCCTTGCAGGCGCTCGGCGAAGGTATTGACCTTGTCGTTTTTCTTGCGATACGCCGGGTACATCGGGTAAGCCCCCCACAACGGCGCAGAGTTGGCCAAACGGCCCTGATCCAGGTGGCAATTGCTGCAATTGAGACCGTTGCCGACATACGCCGGGGCCTGGCGCTTGGTGTCGACAAACAGGCTGTGGCCCTGGCGCACCAGTTTGCCAAAGGCGTTGTCCGGCAATTCATGCTCGGCCGGCGCCTGGAAATACTCGACGTTTGCGCTACTGGCGGCGGGGATCTTGAGTTCGGACTGGTCGTCCATCACGGTCTGGGCGGCATACCCGTTGAAACTGGCCAGCGCCAGGGCCAAAGGTGCGAGGGAAAGGAATTTCATGGCTTGGCCTCCTGGCTGCCCAGTGCCGCAAAGTAGTCGGCGACCGCCTTGATTTCATCCGGGGTCAGGGATTTGGCGATGTGCCCCATCAGGTCATTGGGGTCGTTGTGCCGGGTGTCATCACGCCAGGCATTCAATTGCCCGACCAGGTAGCTGGCCGACTGCCCGACCAGTGGCGGAAACGCCGTGCCCACTCCCACCCCACCGGGACCGTGGCACATCACGCACTCGGGAATCTGCCGATCCCAGGCGCCGCGCAGCGCTAACCGCGCGCCAAGTTCTGTCGGCGTGGTGTTGCGTGTCACCAGTGGGGTGGTCGGCGCGGGCATGGCGGCCAGGGCGCGGGTGACCGCCTGGATCTCGCCTTCGCTCAGCGCCTTGGCCAACGGCTGCATCACCGGGCTGACCCGCGAGCCACTGCGAAAGTCCGCCAGTTGTTTGCTCAGGTACCCCGCCGACAGACCGGCCAGCCGGGGAAAACCGGCGGCCGGCATGCCCATGCCATCGGCACCATGGCAGGCAAAGCAGGCGGTCGCGGCAGGTAGCGCACCACCCTGGGTATAGATTTTCTGTCCATCGTCGGCAGACACGACGCTGACAGCAATGAGCATCAGGCTGCCCAATACGGTCGGTTTGAAATCCATCTCGAACCCTCTTATTTTAGTTATAAGCTTAGACTTAGTTTGCATAAGCATATAAAGAGTAAGTGATTGTGACGGCTATCTCAACCGCTCAGGCTAAGCGCGGCATCGTTGACGATCATCGCAAGCAGGCTCGCTCACGCAGGGTGCAGGGTGTGTCCGTCGCTGATGACGGGGCACAAAAAAACCCGAGCCGGGAGCGTCCGGGTCGGGCTTGTGGGTGGCGTGGCCGCTGGTCGCCCGGCACTAGCCGGAAATGCACTCGTTGGCGGCAACGCCAATGTCACCTGGGCGCATCGGCACATTGGACAGGCTCTCATGCAGCTTGATGCTGCTGCCGCCGGACCGCTCTTCGATATCGAACACCGCCGCCGGGTCGGTCGACAGCTTGCCGGGGACGATGACCCGCACCCCATCCTTGTGCGGTTCCACTTGCACCGCGCCGCGGCTCTTGGTCAGCTTGTCGGCGACACAGTTGGCATACTCCTGCGGCTTCTTCCCTGAAATCACGTTCATGGTGGGCGGGGTCTGATTGATGTCCGAGACTGTCGCACATCCACTCATCACCAATGCCAGCAACAAAACGCCCTGCTTCATACAAATCCTCCGATAAAGACCCTCGGACAGCGCAAATGCGCTTTTTCTCCGGCCTGCCCTGCTTTATCGCGCAAATAATCGCGGATAACTGTTTTTAATTGTCAAACCCGCTCCCGGCGGCCCGCTTTTCCCCGGCCCGGGCTGATAAACTGGGCCATCGTCCATGCTATCGTTTTGATTTGCTAGAAAAAGCCCTTCTGGAGGCGCCCCATGAAATTTATCCACCAGCGCGAGCACCTCAACGAAGATGACATCGTCGTCATTCAATGCTCGCAGACCTGCAACATCCGCCTGATGAGCGACGCCAACTTCCGCAGCTTCAAGAATGGCGGTCGTCACTCTTACCACGGCGGCGCGTTCGACACCTTCCCGGCAAGAATCACCGCACCCAGCACCGGTTTCTGGAACATCACCATCGACACGGTCACCAGCCGGGCGATCAGCGTGACCCGTAAGCCAACGCTGACCCACTCGATCAAGATCGTCCGCCGGTCCAGCTCCAAGTTCAGCTGATACCCCGCCCGTTCCGCGACACACAGGTACCCCCCCGTGACCCCAACGACCAAGTACGTCATCAAGTACAAACTCAACGGTGAACGCCGCTTCGAGTTCGCCCAACTGGAAAATGGCACCGAAGACGAGGCCAAGGCCGCGCTGGCCGCGATCCATGGCGACAGCCCGGACGTGATTTCCGACATCAGCGTGAGCAAGGCGTTGTAAGCAGTCTGGCGCGCTCGGCAAAACCCGCACAATTTGACCGCAAGCGGCGGAGTGTTGCCTCGTGTCGAGCGGCCCAGACTGGCCCTCCTCGACCCTGGCCCAGGAGCCGGCAATGCGTGTCTCTTCCCTGCCCCTCCCTTTGCCCAACGACCTCGTTGCAGCGCACCACCCTTCGCTGCTGGAGCGCATCGACAACCTGCCCTGGCCCTCACTGGAGCACAGCCTCGACCAGGACGGCTGCGCGATCATCCCGGGCCTGCTCGGTGCCCGGGAATGCCAGGTTCTGCGGGCGATGTACGGCAAACCCGGGCTGTTTCGCTCCCGGGTGGTGATGGCCAGGCACGGTTTCGGTCGTGGCGAATATCAATACTTCGACTACCCGTTGCCCGAGCCCGTCCAGCTATTGCGCAGCGCCCTGTACCCGCGACTGGTACCTTTGGCCAATCGCTGGCAGGCGCGCATGGGCGTGTCTGTCCGCTTTCCCCAGGCCCATCCGACCTTCCTGCAACGCTGCCACGACGCCGACCAGCGACGTCCGACACCGTTGTTGTTGCAATACGGTGCGGGGGACTACAACTGTTTGCACCAGGACCTGTACGGCGAGCACGTATTTCCCCTGCAAGTGGCGATTCTGCTGTCAGCCCCCGAGCTAGACTTCAAGGGAGGCGAGCTGGTGCTCACCGAGCAACGCCCGCGGATGCAATCGCGGCCCATGGTGATGCACCTGGAGCAAGGCGATGGGCTGATTTTTGCAGTGCATCAGCGACCGGTAGCCGGTGCTCGCGGCGACTACCGGGTCAACCTGCGCCATGGCGTCAGTCGCCTGCACAGCGGACAACGACATACCCTGGGAGTGATCTTCCACGATGCACAGTGAGCCCTTGGGCCCAACCACCCTGGACCTGTTTGCCGACGCTGAAGAGCAACCGGCGCGAACCGAACAGCTCGGCCCCCAGGCATTCGTGCTGCGCGGCTTCGCCCTGCCCTGGGTGCCGCGCCTGCTCGCGGCGCTGGAGCAAACGCTGAAGGCGGCGCCGTTTCGCAACATGGTCACCCCCGGCGGCTTCACCCTGTCGGTGGGCTTGAGCAATTGCGGCGCGCTGGGCTGGACCACCGATCGCAGCGGCTACCGCTACACCCCGCTCGACCCCATCAGCGGCCTGCCCTGGCCGCCGATGCCGGAGGTGTTCCGGGAGTTGGCGCGGTGCGCCGCGAGCGAGGCCGGTTTCCGCGACTTTGCCCCGGATGCCTGCCTGATTAACCGCTACCTGCCCGGGGCGAAGATGTCGTTGCATCAAGACCGCAACGAGGGCTCCTACGAGCCACCCATCGTCTCGATCTCCCTGGGCCTGCCGGCGATGTTCCTGTTCGGCGGCGGGCAACGCAGCGACAAGAGCCAGCGAGTGCCGTTGTTGCACGGCGACATTGTGGTCTGGGGCGGCGTCGATCGTTTGCGCTATCACGGGGTGTTGCCACTCAAGGAAGGCCTGCATCCGATACTGGGTGCCCAGCGCATTAACTTCACCCTGCGCACTGCCGGCTGAAACTGCGAATTCGAACGCAAGCTGCCGGGTGCCCTGCGCTGTTGCAGCGGTTACCCTGAGGCAAATCTTCACCGGGTGGCGCGTCATGTCCCAAGCCAAACACAGTATCGAGCAAGACCCACGCTGGGCAGCGGTAGTGGCGCGCGACCCGCGCGCCGACGGGCAGTTCGTCTACGGGGTCAAGACCACCGGGATCTACTGCCGCCCCAGCAGCCTGGCGCGCCTGCCCAAACCGCAGAACGTGGTGTTCTTCGACACCGAGGAACAAGCCCTGGCCGCGGGCTTTCGCGCCAGCAAGCGGGCGGCGGCGGACCAGACCCTGGTCGCCACCCAGCACGCGACCCTGGTGGCGGCCGCGTGCCGGCAGATCGAACACGCCGAGAGCCCGCCCAGCCTTGGCGAACTGGCAACCCGCGCCAGCCTGAGCCCGTTCCATTTTCACCGGGTGTTCAAGGCCGTCACCGGCCTCACGCCCAAGGGCTACGCCACCGCCCAGCGCTCGCGCCGGGTGCGTGAACGCCTGGAATCCGCCGACTCCGTGACCGAGGCGCTGTACGACGCCGGCTTCAATTCCAACAGCCGCTTTTATGAGTCCGCCGATCATTTGCTCGGCATGAAACCCAGCGACTACCGCGCTGCGGGGCAAAACACCGAGATCCGCTTTGCCGTCGGCCAATGCTCCCTGGGGGCGATCCTGGTGGCGCGCAGTGAGCGTGGAGTGTGCGCGATTCTCCTCGGCGACGACCCCAACGCTCTGGTCGAAGACCTGCAGCAGCGCTTCAGCCAGGCGAAGTTGATCGGCGCCGAGCCGGACTTCGAGCACTGGGTGGCCAAAGTCGTGGGGTTTATCGAAGCGCCCGCCCTCGGCCTCGACCTGCCGCTGGATGTGCGTGGCACGGCCTTTCAGGAGCGAGTGTGGATGGCACTGCGTGAGATTCCGCCGGGCAGTACCGCCAGCTACGCCGAGATCGCCCAGCGGATCGGTGCCCCCAAGGCCTTTCGCGCCGTGGCCCAGGCCTGCGGCGCCAACCACCTGGCGGTGGCGATTCCCTGTCACCGGGTGGTGCGCAGCGACGGCGAACTCTCGGGCTATCGCTGGGGGGTGGAGCGCAAGCGGCAGTTACTTGCGCGGGAAAACCAGCCCTAGAAAATACCGATGTGCACCGCCACGCTGTCGGGACCGGTGTAGGCCTCGAAGTCAGTGGCGAAGCGGCGCTTGATCTGCGGATGCGCCTCAAAATACTGCCACACCCGACCCCAGGCCTCGATCACCGCGCCCGGCATCGCTCCTTGGGCATCGAACACCAGGTATTGCCCGCCCTGCACCTCGATGCTTTCGTAGGCGGCCGCGGGCTCATTGACCCTGACCCCGGCCAGCACATCAAACGAGCCGCTCGCGTCGGACTCATAGTTGCTGTACACGCCATACACCAGGGAGTCGGGGGTTTTACCCGGTATTTTTTCGTTCAGCCCTTCGCTGAAAAATCGCCCCCACATCGGACCGATACGCGCGGTTGCCGTCTGTTGCTCAGCCGCGTTGAGCGTGCGCACGCGCAACCCCGACACGCGAAACGGCAACACTTCCAGCTGTTTGATGCTCATGAGCATTCCCTCCTTGAACTCGTTGTTAAAAAATTCATTACCAACGTTACAGGAGAAGTTTATGATTTTCGCCCCCGGCGACAGCTTCGACCCAAAGACCGCCAATGGCTGGCAGTCGATGCTGCCAAGGCCCCTCACCCGATGTTCAACCGGAGCGCACTGCTGATGAGCCAATGGCCAGACACCCGCATTCTTGACCTGTTCGGCATCGAGTTGCCGATCATCCAGGCCCCCATGGCCGGCGCGACCGGCTCGGCCATGGTGATCGAGGCCAGCAACGCCGGCGGCCTGGGCTCGATGCCGGCAGCGATGCTGAGTGTCGAGCAGTTGCGCGAAGAACTCACCCTCATCGGCCAGCACAGCCAGCGCCCATTCAATGTGAACTTCTTCTGTCATCAACCGCCCGTTGCCGACGAGATACGCGCGCGGCAATGGAAACAACTGCTGGAACCCTACTACCGCGAACTCGGCGTCGATTTCGAGGCGCCGACTCCGGTCTCCAACCGCGCACCCTTCGACGCTGCCGCGTGTGCGGTGGTCGAGGAGTTTCACCCCAAAGTGGTGAGTTTTCACTTCGGCCTGCCGGAAAAATCCCTGCTTGATCGGGTCAAGGCCACGGGCGCCAAGGTGTTGTCATCGGCCACCACGGTGGAGGAAGCCATCTGGCTGCAACAGCATGGCTGCGACGCGATCATCGCCATGGGCTACGAGGCCGGCGGCCATCGTGGCATGTTCCTCAGCGATGACCTGAGCAGCCAGATCGGCACCTTGGCCCTGGTGCCGCAGGTGGTCGACGCGGTCAGCGTACCGGTGATCGCCGCCGGAGGCATTGGTGATGCCCGCGGGATTGCTGCGGCGTTCGCCCTCGGCGCCTCGGCCGTGCAACTGGGCACCGCCTACCTGTTCACTCCACAAGCCAAGGTCATCGCCTCGCACTACCGCGCCCTGCGGACCGCCAAGGACAGCGACACCGCAATCACCAACATTTTCACCGGGCGCCCGGCCCGGGGCATTATCAATCGGGTCATGCGCGAGCTCGGCCCGATCTGCCCGCAAGCCCCGGCCTTCCCGCTGGCCGGGGGCGCTTTGTTGCCGCTGCGCGCCAAGGGCGAAGCGGACTTCAGCAACCTGTGGGCCGGCCAAGCCGTGCACTTGGGCATCGAACTGCCCACGGGCGAACTGACCCGGCGCTTGGCGGACGGAGCGCTGGCCCTGATAACCCGCCGATAGGGTCCCGTAGCAGCTGTCGAGCAACGCGAGGCGGCGTCAACGGCGCAGGACGTTCATTCGACTTGGCAATACCGCTGGGGGTCGCTGCGCAACCCAGCGCAGCCTGCGGCAACTGCTACAAAGGCGCGGCAAGAGCGTTGTATACCATTTCTCAGGTGTCCAGCCTTGGAGTGTTCCGTTCATCGTTGATTCGCTATATATTCCGCTATACAGCGTTTCACCCCCTCTCGGAGCCGCTTCATGACTGTTCGTGTCTCACGTTTCGCACCGACTTGCCTGGCGCCCCTAATCGCCTTGTTGGCCCTGGGTTCGGCGCACGCCGATGAAGTTCAAGTGGCGGTGGCGGCCAACTTCACGGCGCCGATCCAGGCAATTGCCGCCGACTTCGAGAAAGACACCGGACACAAGCTGGTGGCCGCTTATGGTGCCACGGGCCAGTTCTACACCCAGATCAAGAACGGCGCGCCGTTCGAGGTGTTCCTGTCGGCGGACGATAGCACCCCGCAAAAACTCGAAAGTGAAGGCGACATCGTCAAGGACTCGCGTTTCACCTACGCCATCGGCACCTTGGCGCTGTGGTCAGCCAAAGAGGGTTACGTCGACGCCAAGGGCCAAGTGCTCGCCGACAACCAGTACCAGCACCTGTCCATCGCCAACCCGAAAGCCGCGCCCTACGGCCTGGCCGCGACCCAGGTCTTGGCCAAGCTGGGCCTGACCGACAAGGTCAAGGCCAAAATCGTCGAAGGCCAGAACATCACCCAGGCCTACCAGTTCGTTTCCACCGGCAATGCACAAATCGGCTTTGTCGCCTTGTCGCAGATCTACAAGGACGGCAAAGTCACCGGCGGTTCGGCGTGGATCGTTCCGGCCGACATGCATGATCCGATCAAGCAGGACGCGGTGATCCTCAACAAAGGCAAGGACAACCCGGCCGCCAAGGCCCTGGTTGACTACCTCAAGGGCCCCAAAGCTGCGGCCGTCATCATGTCCTATGGTTACCAGCGCTAAATGACCCTATCGAGTGCCGATTTCGCCGCCATCTGGCTGACCTTCAAACTGGCGTCCCTGACGACCGTGATTTTGCTGATCATCGGCACTCCCATCGCGTTATGGCTGTCGCGCACCCGCTCCTGGTTGCGCGGCCCGGTCGGGGCGATCGTCGCCCTGCCCCTGGTGCTGCCCCCCACGGTCATCGGTTTCTACCTGCTGCTGAGCCTGGGACCCAACGGTTTTCTCGGCCAGTTCACCCAGGCCCTGGGCCTGGGCACCCTGACCTTCAGCTTTACCGGCCTGGTAATCGGCTCGGTGATCTACTCCATGCCCTTCGTGGTCCAGCCCCTGCAGAACGCCTTTTCGGCCATCGGCACCCGCCCCCTGGAAGTGGCCGCGACCTTGCGCGCCAACCCCTGGGACACTTTTTTCAGTGTGATCCTGCCCCTGGCCCGCCCTGGTTTCATCACCGCGGCGATTCTCGGTTTTGCCCACACCGTGGGTGAGTTCGGCGTGGTACTGATGATCGGCGGCAATATCCCGGACAAGACCCGGGTAGTGTCGGTGCAGATCTACGACCACGTCGAGGCCATGGAATATGCCCAGGCCCACTGGCTCGCCGGGGCGATGCTGGTGTTCTCGTTCCTGGTGTTGCTGGCGCTGTACTCCAGTCGCACGACCAAAACCGGCTGGAGCTGACCGATGAACAACGCCATTCACGTGCGCCTGCAACTGCACTACCCGGATTTTTCCCTGGATGTCGACCTCGATCTGCCCGGACGCGGCGTCACCGCGCTGTATGGCCACTCGGGCTCCGGCAAGACCACCTGCCTGCGTTGCATCGCCGGGCTGGAGCGCGCCGAACAGGGTTTTGTGCAGATCAACGACGAGGTCTGGCAGGACAGCCACCACAAACGGTTTGTGCCACCCCACAAGCGGGCGCTGGGTTACGTGTTCCAGGAAGCCAGCCTGTTTCCCCACCTGTCGGTGCTGGCCAACCTGGAATTCGGCTGGCGGCGCATTCCCCGCTCGCAACGCCGGGTCGACATGGCCCACGCCACGCAGTTGCTGGGGATCGGCCACCTGCTCGATCGCCATCCGCAACACCTCTCCGGCGGTGAGCGCCAACGCGTCGGCATCGCACGGGCGTTGCTCACCAGCCCGCGGTTGCTGCTGATGGACGAACCCCTGGCGGCCCTGGATTCCCAGCGCAAAAGCGAGATCCTGCCGTACCTCGAACGGCTGCACGACGAACTGGACATCCCGGTGCTGTACGTCAGTCATTCCCAGGACGAAGTCGCGCGCCTGGCCGACCATATCGTCCTGCTCAGCGCCGGCAAGGCCCTGGCCAGTGGCCCGGTGGGCGAAACCCTGGCGCGGCTCGATCTGCCGCTGGCCCTGGGCGACGATGCCGGCGTGGTGATCGACGGCCAGGTCAGCGACTACAACCTCGACTACCAACTGCTGACCCTGCAACTGCCCAACAGCCAATTGAGCGTGCGCGTGGCCCATCTGCCGCTGGCCCTGGGCAAGCCATTGCGCTTCAAGGTCCAGGCCCGCGATGTCAGCCTGAGTCTGCACGCCGGCGAACAGAGCAGCATCCTCAATCGCCTGCCGGTGACGGTGGTCAGCGAAATTGCCGCCGACAACGCCGCCCATGTGCTGGTGCGCCTGGACGCCGCCGGTACGCCGCTGCTGGCGCGCATCACGCGCTTTTCCCGGGACCATCTGCAACTGCATCCAGGCCAGGCGCTGTGGGCGCAGATCAAGGCTGTGGCGGTGCTGGCGTAAACCGTTGGCACGACCGCCGACGCCTGCGGTCAATGGCTATACCCGCCCGCCCAAGGACCCAGCGCCATGCCGGACCTCAGCCCAGCCGACTCGCTGCCACCGGACCTGCACTATGTCGATGACACACAGCCGGGGATCCGCCGCAAAACCCTGCGCGGCACGTTCTGTTATCTCGATGTGGCGGGTCAGCGCATTACCGACCCTGTGCAAGTCAAACGCCTCGACGCCCTCGCCGTGCCCCCCGCCTACACCGACGTGTGGATCTGTGCCGACCCCCAGGGCCATTTGCAGGCCACCGGCCGCGATGCCCGGGGACGCAAGCAATACCGCTATCACCCGCGCTGGCGTGAAGTGCGCGATGGCGACAAGTATTCGCGCCTGCTGGCGTTCGGCCTGGCACTGCCCACGCTGCGCCGCCATCTGGAGAAGCAACTGGCAAGCCCCGGCCATGGCCGCGACAAGGTCATGGCCACGGTCATCAGCCTGCTCGACAGCACCCTGATCCGCGTCGGCAACAGCCAATACGCCCGTCAGAACCGCTCCTACGGCCTGACCACTTTGCGCACCCGGCACGTGTCGCTGAACGGCAGCGCCATCGCCTTCCAGTTTCGCGGCAAGAGCGGCATCGAACACCAGATCACCGTCAAGGACCGGCGCCTGGCACGGATCATCAAGCGCTGCCTGGAAATCCCCGGGCAAGACCTGTTCCAGTACCTGGACGAAGACGGGCAACGGCACACCGTGACCTCCTCGGACATCAACGCCTACCTGCATGAAGTGACGGCGGGCGACTTCACCGCCAAGGACTACCGCACCTGGGCCGGCAGCAGCCTGGCCCTGTCAGCGCTGCGCGAGTTGCCCTGGGAGTCGGCGACCGACGCCAGGCAGCACGTCGTCGAGATGGTCAAGCGCATCGCCAAGGAACTGGGCAACACCCCTGCCGTGTGCCGCAAGTGCTACATCCACCCGGCCGTGCTCGACAGCTTCCTGCTGGGCACCCTGGCGCAACTGCCCAAGCCACGCCAACGCAAGCGCCTGAGCCGCGAAGAAGTCGGCCTGATGATGTTCCTGCAAACCCTCGCGCAAAAGCCACAGGGCTTGTAAGGGCTTGCCGATCTACGCTAGGCTGGCCGCCTTTCCTACAGCAGGACGATCTTTCGCCGTGAACCACTAAGCCTTTCAAAAATGTATGCGCAACAAGCCGCCTCGGGCACTTGTTGGCCTTTTTCGACATTTTTTGGAGGTGCCATGACTCACGTCACGCGTCTGCCTGCACTCGTTACCCTGAACCAACTCAGCTACCAGTTTGCCGATGGCGACCGCCTGTTCGACACCCTGGATTTGCGCCTCGACCAGCGTCCCACAGCCATCGTTGGCCGTAACGGCAGCGGCAAATCGGTGCTCGCCCGGTTGATTGCCGGCCACCTGCAACCCAGCGCCGGAACCCTGAACTGCCACGCCAGCGTCGCCTATGTGGCGCAGGACCCCCCGTGCGTCGACGGCCAGACTGTCGCCCAAGCGGCAGGCGTCGCCAGCACCCTCGATGCGCTCGCCCGCCTGGCCGCCGGTCATGCTCGCGCCCAGGACCTGGAGGACGTTGCCGAACGCTGGGACCTGGCGGAGCGCTTCGCATCCATGCTGGCCCAGGCCGGACTTGCCGGGCTCACGGCGCAGCAGCCGATGACCGCCCTCAGTGGTGGTCAACGTGCGCGGATCGCCCTGATCGGCGCCTTTATCAGCCAGGCCGGGTTACTGGTGCTGGATGAGCCAAGCAATCACCTGGACGCTTCGGGTCGACACTGGTTGATGGCGCAACTGGCCGCCTGGCGCGGTGGCCTGATCCTGGTCAGTCACGACCGGCGCCTGCTCGACAGCGTGCAACGCATCGTCGAACTGTCGCCCTTGGGGGTGCAGGTGTTCGGTGGCAACTACGCGGCCTACCTGCAACAGCGCTCGGTGGTGCAAGCGGCGGCCCACGCGGCACTGGAGCACAGTCGCAGCCAGCGCCGCCGCGAACTGCAACGCCTGCAGCGCGAACACGACACCATCACCCAGCACGCCGCCGGGTCGCGCAAGCAGGCACAGACCGCCAACGTCTCACGCTTCGAACGGGCCACCCTGAAAGGCCGCGCGAGCGAGATCATGGGCCACGTGCGGCATGCCCATCAGGCCTGCAAAAACGAACTCAATGCGCAAGTCCGCGAGGCTCATGCACGGGTCATCCCCGATGAGCCAGTGCTGATCCCCTTGCCCGGCACCGCGGTGCCCAACAGCCGACAAATCGTCACCCTGGTGGCTGCGCAGTTGCCGTGGCTACTGCGGCAAACGCCGGGCAGTCGGCTCGACCTGACACTGGTGGGGCCGGTGCGGGTGGCGCTCAGTGGCCCCAACGGTTGCGGTAAATCGACCCTGCTGAAAATGCTCGCCGGGCACTGCGCCGCCGTCAGCGGCCAATGCCAGACCCACGTACCCAGTGCCTACCTGGATCAACACCTGGGGCTACTGGACCCCGAGCGCTCGGTGGTCGAGCAGTTGAATCTGCTGAACACCCCGCTGTCCGAGGGGGCGGTGCGTAGCCGCCTGGCTCACTTGCAGCTGGATGCGCGGCGAGTGCACGTGCCCACGGGCCAGCTCAGCGGTGGCGAGCGCCTCAAGGCAGCGTTGGCGATTGCCTCGTGGGGCAACACGCCTGCGCAGTTGCTGCTGCTCGACGAACCCACCAATCACCTCGACCTGGATTCCGTGCAGGCCCTGGAACAGGCGTTGCGCGGTTTCGTCGGGGCGCTCATCGCCGCCTCCCATGACCCCGTGTTTCTCCAGGCCCTGCAACCCACCCATCACCTGCAATGGACCGCACACGGCTGGCTGCTGCAAGACGCCGGCCAGGCGCTGCCGGGTTGAATCAGGCGACGAACAGCACGTGGTGTTTTTGCAGGTTTTGCAGCGGGATCTATAGTTGATGTGGGCAACAATCCAGTTCCAGGGCGGGGTCTATACTTGGAGCGATGAACACGATGACAACGCGGTGGATCAGACACTGCGCGTCATCGTTGACGTCCATCGCGAGCAGGCTCGCTCCTACAGGTGTTTTTTTGTTGACCTATGCCATCCCTCTCCACTAATGGAGGTGTTTTCCATGTCCGAAAAAGAGTCCATCACCACCCTGCTGACATTGCTCGACTCGCGCCAAACCCGCCTGACGGCGGCATGCAAGGAAATCGCCGACTGGGTCGACAAACATGACGGCCATCCCACGGCGATGAAAATCCGCGACCGCCTGCAAGACATCGAGAAGGACGCGCCGCTGATCCAGAACGCGCTGACCTCGCTCAAACCGCTGGACCGGCCCCTGCCACGCTTCCGCTGAGCCGAGCGCTTTGAGGGCCGTGTGCAGCACCGGTAATCAGAGCTGATTCCGGGCGATACCGCTGCGAATTCGCAGAATGTCGGCCAGCACCGCCAAGGCGATCTCCGCCGGCGTCTTGCTGCCCAGGTTCAGGCCGATGGGCGCGTGTATCCGCGCCAGCTCGGCCTCCCCCAGACCACCGATCCGGCGCAAGCGCTCAAAGCGTTTCTGCGAGGTTTGCAGGGAGCCCATGACCCCGATGTAAAACGCATCGGTGCGTACGGCTTCCATCATGGCCAGGTCGTCGATACGCGGATCATGGGTCAAGGCGACCACCGCCGTGTCGCTGTGGCAACCGCCTTCGGCAATGAACACCGAGGGCAACTGGCGGCGAATCTCCACATGCTCCAGCACTACGCCCTCCAGCACTTCCTCACGGGGATCACAGAGGATCACCTCAAACCCCAGGCCGACCCCAAACTCGGCGCACGCCTGCGCAACGCTGGAGTAGCCGGCGAGCAACAGCCGTTGAGCCGCCCCGACACGCAACCGCACCCGATCGATTTCCCGTTCGATGCGTGGCCCGTGCTCGCGGTCGACCAACAGGCCGCGGGCACCGCTTTGCAGGTCGACTTCACGGATCAGCCGGCGCTGGCCCAATAGCGCGGACTCCAGTTCGCGCAAGTGAGCCTGGACCTCGCAATCGGGCTCCAACCTTTCCACCAGCACATCCAGCAATCCGCCGCAGGGCAGTTTGACCTGGGAACGCGGGTCATCGCCCTCGCCGTAGCGCACCACCGTCACGGCCTCGGCAAACAGGCCTTCGGCCATGCGCTCGAGAAAGTCGTCCTCGACGCAGCCACCGGACAACGAGCCGATCCAGTGCCCGCTGTCGTTGACCGCCAGCATCGAGCCCGGCGCACGAGGCGCCGAACCGTAGGTGCTGAGCACACTGCACAACCACACACGCTGGCCCGCGCTGGACCAAGCCAGCGCGCGCCGTATCACTTGCAGGTCAAGATGCTGCATGTCAGTGCGCCTTGTGCTCCGCGGGAGCCTCTGCCTTCAGTTGTTCGATCTGGCTGATCAGCAGGTCAGTCGGTTGCCCGCCCCAGGCCTGACGCAGGTAGTTGATCAGGTCGGTGGATTGCTGCGTGCTCAACTTGTCGGCAAAACCCGGCATCGGCTGCATGCGCTCGAAACCGGAAAACTGCTGCTCGCCAATCCCGTCATCGATCACCCGCAGCAGGTTGCGCGGATCTTCCAGGCGCAGGGTGGTGTTGCCTTGCATCGCCACGGCGATGTGCGGCTTGCCTTCACCATTGCTGCCATGGCAACCGGCGCAGACGTTCAGGTAGTCCTGGCGACCGCGCTGGGCGCTGGCAGTGAGCTGGTCCGGCGTGACCTCGCTAAGCACCTTGGGTTGCGGTGGTTGCTCGCCCAGCAGGAAGGTGGCCATGGCCGCCAGGTCCGGGTCGCTGAGGTGTTGGGTGCTGTTGTGGAACACCGGGAACATCTCGTTGAACATCGTGCCCTGGGCGCTCATGCCATGCTTGAGGAACGAGCTCAGGTCCTGATGATTCCAGCCGCGAGCCGCCAGGTCGTCGGCCAGCAGGCTAGGCGCCAGGTAGCCGTTGAGCAGGCCGCCGGTCATGCGTTTGTCCTGCTGCATGGCGCCGGGCAGGCCGCGTGGCGTGTGGCACTCGCCACAGTGGCCAAGCACATCGACCATGTACTGGCCGCGTTTCCACTCCTGGCCCTTGCCTTCGGCCGGTTCCAGCTTGACGTCCTTGCCGTAGAGCATGTTCCAGCCCATCAGGCCCAGGCGCACGTTGAACGGGAAGCTCAGGCGGGTGACCGGTGCCGCGCGATTGATCGGCGCGATCGTCTTCAGGTACGCGTGGATCGCGTCGGAATCGGCACGGGGCATCAGGTGGTAGGACGTGTACGGCATGGCCGGGTACAGGTTGGCGCCGTCGCGCCGCTTGCCTTCGGTCAAGGCGGCGAAGAACTCGTCATCGCTGTACAGGCCGATGCCGTGCTCCTTGTCCGGGGTGATGTTGGTGCCATAAATGGTGCCGAACGGCGAGACGATCGGCAGGCCACCGGCATACGGCGCGCCACCGGGCGCGGTATGGCAGGCCATGCAGTCGGCCGCTCGCGCCAGGTATTCGCCCTGCTTGACCTGCTGTGGGTCCGCCGCCAGGACCGCTGGGCTGGCCAGCAGCGCAACCGCCAGGCCCACGGCACTGGCGACGCCGCTAAGTAGTCGATTCATGCTCAACCCTCCTTGACCAGGCCAAGATCGTTGAGCACGTGGCGCGTGGCGCTGTAATAGCGCACGTAGCCGGTGCAACGGCAGATGTGGTGACCGAGGCTGTCCTCGATCACCGCTTCCAGCTGGCTTTGCTTGATCGGCTGGCGCTGCAGCTTTTCCACCAGCACGGTGGCGGCGTTGACGAACCCCGGCGCGCAGTAGCTGCACTGAAACGCAAATTCGTCGACGAAGCGCTGCTGGATCGGGTTCAGCTCAGTCACCTTGCCAGCCTCGTCTCGGGTCGCATGCCCCTCGATGGTGCGGATCTTCTTGCCTTCGAAGTAATGTGCGCCGGTGATGCAGGTGCGCACCTCCTCGCTGGTGCCGTCGGGATTGTCGACGATCACCACGCAGGCATGGCAGATGCCCTGGCCGCAGCCCAGGCGCGAGCCGGTGAGGTTTCGGTATTCGTGCAGGTAGTCGATCATCGGCAGATCATCAGGGACCTCGACGGGACCGACGGTTTGACCATTGAGGGTCATTTGGAGCGGACGGTTAGCCATTGAGGGCCTCCTTGATGCGCGCTGGAGTGATAGGCAGGTCACGGACCCGTTTGCCGATGGCGTGGGCCACGGCGTTGGCGATGGCGCCCACCACCGGGATCATCACCACCTCGGCGATCCCCTTGGACGGGTCGCTGGGCGACAACGGTGGCAGGATTTCCGAGGTCTGTTTCCACACCGCGACATCCTTGGCCCGCGGCAGACGGTAACGGTTGAAGTTCCAGTCACCCTCCCCTGGCCCGCCTTCGTACAACGGCATTTCCTCCAGCAACGCGTGGCCGATGCCCATGGCGATTCCGCCCTCAAGCTGGCCCTTGACCAGTTCCGGCACCAGCACCCGGCCGCACTCCAGCCAGGAGTGGTGGTTGAGCACTTGCACCTCACCCGAACCCTTGTTGACTTTCAGCTCGACGATGGTCGCCACCGGGCTGTAGTAAGTCACCGCGGCGTTGTTCAGTTGCGTGGCCGGGTACGCCACGTTCTGGCGGTCGAGCAGGTGGAAACCAGCGCTGCTCATCTGCGCCTTAATCGCCTGCGGCGCGCCATCGCCGTACTTCACGGCCAGCGCGTCGAGCGGCAGGCGCTCGCGCACGCCGTTGATGTTGTACTCCGCCTCGGCCCAGCTCCAGCGGTTGAAACCATGCACCGTGGCGCCGGTCACCAGCCCGCGTTCATGGGCACGCTTGGCCAACACGGCCAATGGCAGCGGTTCCATGCCGTTGGCCGTCAGCTTGCCATCCACCCAATGGGCGTCTTCTCGGCGTACCACGTAGGGGTTGGCCTGGCCGCCAAACGGACCCTGGCGCCAGATTTCCACGGCGGCTGGCCACAGGCCGTGGTTGAACAGCACGCGCGCCGCCTCGCGGGTGGCGTGACTGAAGTAGTAGGCCGAGTTGGTGGCCGACGACGCCGAGGCAATCTTGCCGACCCAGCGCGGGTTGCGCAGCACGCTGTCCTGTTCGGCCTGGCTCATGATGTAGGGGTTGCCGCTGCTGGTCAGTTGCAGTTCGTCCCACTCGGTTTCGCCGGTCTTGACTTCGCTGGCCGGGCTGCCGAGGAAATCGGCGACCACCAGGGCCTGGGACGTGGACATCCCGGTGCCGATCTCGATGCCGATGTGGCGCAGGGTGATGTGCCCCTGTGCGGTGAACTCGATGCTCGCCATCGGCGCTTCCGAACCGGTGCCGAAGTCTTTCTGGCAAATGGCGAAGCCGATCCCGTACCAGTTGTCGGGGTCCTTGGCGTCTTCGGTCTGTTTCAAGGCCTTGCGGTTTTTCCACAGCTCGAAACCGGCGGCCTTCTCGAGGATCTCGTGCAGGCGCAAGGCCCCGGCCGGCACTGCGCCCTGGGTGTTTTTCATGCCCGACAGCAACACGTTTTTCTTGCGCAAGTCGATGGCATCGATGCCCAGGCGATCGGCGATTTCGTCGACCATCATTTCGGTCGCGGCCATGCTCTGCAGGGTGCCGTAGCCGCGCATGGAGCCGGCTTCAACGCCGCGCGAGTGGTAGGCGGTCACTTGCAGGTCGTTCTGCGGCATGTAGTAGATCGACTGCGCCGCGGTGGCGCCCACTGCCGCGACCGAAGGGCTGTAGTTGATCCGGCCACCGCCGTCGACGGTCATGTCGGCGCGGAAAATCTTGAAGCTGTGATCCTGCTTGTCGACCGCCAGTTGGTAGCGGATGTCGAACGGGTGGCGCTTGATCCCGCTCTGGAACTGCTCGTAGCGGTCGTTCGCCAGGCGCACCGGTACACCGTTGCCGTACAACGCCGCCAGGGCCGCGTAGTAGACAAAGATGTTGTGGTCCTTGGAGCCATAACCCACGGTGTAGCCAGGGTGCATGTTCAGCGCGTCGAGGCCGAAACGCGACGGCGCGATCATCTTCGCGGTGTCCGAGGCGGTTTCCAGCGGGCACTGGGTCGCGACCACAAAATGCAGGGTCTTGGTCGCCGGGTCGTACCAACCGTTGCCGTTGTCCGGCTCCAGGGCTGCAGGCTCGATGGACGGCGTCTTGTAGCGCTCGTCAAAGACCAACCAACCCTCCGGCGGCGTTTGCAGTTGCTGCTGCATGCGGTCGGCGTAAAACAGCCCGCGCTCGGTCAGGTTGCCGTGCACGTTGGGCTGGGCATTCCATACCGGGCGGCGTTCGCGAATCATCGGGAACAGGATCGAGTCCTTGAGGCTGGCGAACTCGTCTTCGTCGGCCGAGGTCGCCCCCCCCACCCGCACGTAGCGGAAGCTGCCATAGGGGTCGCGGGTATAGAGCGGCGCCTGGGCACCGTAGCGGATCGCCTTGTCGTTGAACTTGAGCTTGTTCTTGGCCTGGCGGAAACGCTCGAAGTCGTTCCAGATCAGGATCGCCACCGGGTGGCCGATAAACATCGGTACCTTGCCGGTCGGCAGCAGCGGATCGGGAGCGTGGTCTTCCGGGAAGGCAATGCCGTCCTGCTCCAGGTCCTGGGCGGTGACGATGCGATCCGGTTGCAGGTCGGCACCCAGCAGCGCCAGGTCGAACCCTTCATAGATACGATCGGCACGAATGGTCTTGAGCAGCATCGCGTGACCCTGCTGCTGGGGCCAGCCCGGCATGTCCTTGGCACGGATGTCGCGGGCAAACACCTTGCTGCCGCAGACCTTGGACAGCGAGTCGTTGCGCATGCGGGCCTTACCGTTGCTGCCAAGCCATTGCTCGGACGGCACGGTCACGCTGTTTTCCATCAAGGCCGCCAGCGCCTGGGAGCTGAGCGGTGTCAGCGTCACGCTGACGCCAGCGATCAACCCGCCCTGCAGGAAGGAGCGCCGGGATATATCACGGTTGGACATGGATCATCCTCTGGACGGTTATGAAATCCGTCCATGTCGTTATGGTGTTCTGGAAAATTCAGGTCATTCAGAAACCCTTCCTGGCGATGCGAAGGGCCGACAAACCAAAAAAGTTGACCTAATGGTTAACTTTATCGAATTTGTCCGGCCTGGGCAAAAGTAATAGTAGTTGGAAGCTGAAATTTATCTGGGCACGAGGCATGGGCAGAAGCAGTCGGACGACTGCTTCTGCTGGGGGATGACTGAAAGAGCGCGGGGCTCTTGGGGTTTTCGCGGGTGGGTCCTGGCAGACGCTGTGGTGATGCAGCTCAGGTGCTCAGATTGATTTTGTGAGCCTTGACTTCATTGGCGTAGCTGACGAGCCGCGCCTCGGTTTTTTCGAACACCTCGCACATCCTCAGCAACGCCTGCGCGTCCACCGGGTTGCCTGCCTGCTGCAGTCGCTCGGCAATGGCCTTGATGTCCACCGCCGACCACCGCAGGTCCGATGCAATGCCTTGCAGGTCGCGGCGCAGTTCCTGTTCCGGCTTGTTGAGTAACATGACAATGGCCTCCGTCTCTGGGTACGACTGGTAAAGGTGCACGGGAAAACTGTAGCACCTTAATCGCCCGACTTGATCGCGGCTCGATACACCGGGCACGGCGCTCAGATCCGGTAATCCCTGAATAGCTCTTCCTTGATGATCAACAAGGCATCCTCGTAGTAACGCTCGCCCCGGGCTTCGCTCAGGGGGACGCGCCTGACGCTCATGTCGCCGCCTTTGGGCCGGTGTTCGCAGGTAAGGAAAAACGCCGCGGTCTGCGGTTCGAATTCCAGGTAATAGAACAGCTCGCGCCCTTCCCGGTGCCAATAACCAATTTCTCTGCGCATCAGTGACCCACTCACCTGTTCAAGTGCGGTCATTCTAACGGGAGTGTTGGCTGAGGATGGGCGGCAGCAGGGAAAGTGATCAATGAGCCCTTTGCGCGTTGCGCGAGCAGTTGGCCAGAGGCGCAGCAATTGACCCGAAGGGTGGCATCGGACTCATTGATCGTTGCCCAGCTCAATGTTGGGCGATTTCCATTTGAGCAAATGGAGATGCGGTGCACGTCGTGAGCCAACCCGCTTCTTGGGGTGCGGCCCTCGTGCAATTACTTTTTTAGCAGAGGCCCGGGGGACGGTCTAATAACCTTTTGTCCTGGCCTTATGGTGGCTGGGAATATCTGCCATCAGGTGGGATGGTCAAACTCCAGGCAAAAAAAAGCCCAAGTAGCTGATGGAAACTTGGGGCTTAAAAATGCATAAACCGTGGTGGTGAACGCAGGGCGATAGTAACCCGACCCGATGACTTGTAACAAGATATTTACATGTAAAAAATGAAATAAATTTTAGCTAAGTGCTTAAATAACCACACTTTTTTTACGTAAAAAGGTTAATTCCCGACTGCCAAAACTCTCCCGGACAATCGATTATGGGCAGTGCCGCAACCACGGCTGTGCCTCCACCCGGGACGGCGCCTAACCCAACGACCTACTGGATAAGGTGTTTGGGAGATAGCACCGGCGGGCAATCGGCATCTTCCAGATAGTCTTTTATGAGCTTGCGAATGATTTGCGAAGTGGTCAAGTCAGAGAGCGCAGCAAGATCCTCAAGTTCTTTTTTGGTCTGCTGGTTTATCAATATAGTCAGGCGTGCAGTTCTATTGGGCATTTTACGATCCTTGTGACCTGCGCAGCCGGGTCGAGGTTGCGAGCGGAATTCCAGTTCCTGGTTTAAATGATAAATACAATATTCTTGAGCCCCATGGACCTTAGTCCAATCTCCAGGCAATGCCCACTTTTTTGCGCGAAGCAGATTTTCAGTACCGGACCTCAGGCGCGCACGGCAAGCTCAACGCTTGGTACAGATCGGACTGTTGGCGTGGGTCATCGCGCGGTCGGCCCCCATGGTGTAGTAATGCATCGGCCCCGCGCTGTAGAGCGTTTCCGGCAGGCCCCAAGCGTCTTCAGTGATGCGGCTTTCGACCACCAGCCCGCCATTGACTTCGTAGGTCCCGACAAAAACCACCTCGACTTTTCCCTGGCACTTACCCGAAGCCATTTCCGAAACTCGGCCGTTTTCATGGTAAACCGTCACAAAATGCGCATCCGGGTATTGCTGCATGAACAGGTGATACACATTGGATCTTATGTACATCTAACACTCCAGATTCAACCACCCGCTAGTTGCCAACAGTAGCGCGACTTCCCTGTTAATTACCACCTGCTAACTTGCCGGCCACATGACAAATGTAGAGCACTCAGGCACGACTCAATCAGCGCAAGGCGATGAGAAGTGTGGGTATGACGGGGTGCCCGAAGTCGAGGTCAAAACCAGCGTCGGCGCATTGTTCACCGGCGCCCTGGCGCGCACCACACCTGCGGCGTTCATGGTCTGCGCCCTTTCACTGGCTATCAGCTTGTCGAAAATTAACGCTCGCCGGTTGCTGCTGGCCAGATGGGCTATTGGCATGGCGCAACCCACCGTTCCGTGCAACCTGCATGGCACTCTCCGCCCAACCAGCCCATAAGCCTTTGATTTTACTTGGCGTATTACATCGCCCCGCTGGCACAGGCCCTGCAACGTCTATTGGGTGTTTCCTGCGTTAGGCATAGACCGAACCGTAATGCCCCCGTGACCAAAGAGGTGACCTGCATGAACGCCATTGACCTGTTGCAAGCTGACCACGAGCGCGTCAAAGCCATTCTGACCCAACTCAGTGAGTCGACCGACCGCGCCGTGAAAAAACGCACCGACCTGGTGGCCAAGCTGGAGATGGAGATCGCCATCCACACCCGCCTGGAAGAGGAGATCCTGTACCCGGCATTCAAAAAAGCCGGGGGTAAGGAGCAAGATGAGATGTACTACGAGGCCAAGGAAGAACACCGCACGGTCGATTCCCTGGTGTTGCCCGACCTCAGGCTGACCGACCCCACCACCCCGGCGTTCGCCGGTCGAGCCAAGGTGGTGAAGGAGCTGCTGGAGCATCACATCGAGGAAGAAGAAACCGAGATGTTTCCCCAGGCGAAAAAGCTCTTGGGCAAGGCCACCCTGGAAGAGCTGGGTAAACAGATGGAAGCCATGAAGGCGTAGTACAAAAAAGACCTCAGCAACGGCAAGATCGCCGCATAACCGATAACGGCCGTATTGGTCCAGCCATCAGCGCTGGGCCAGTGCGCTCCTCAGTGTGCAAATCGGTCCCAAGATTGTCAGTGCTCCGTCACATTTGTTTAACGCAACTCCCCCACCATTCGTCGCGTAGCGATAAGTCATGGGGTTCCCCCTATACTGTCTGGCTTAGGGATTGCACAGGCCCGCACTAGCGCCGCGCCACGACGAAATTCTGACGCACCGGGCTAATTCAATCTAACGTTTAAGGACACCAGCGAAACGCTTGGTCAGTCACCGGAGATGTAACGTGTCAACTCTTCATGAAATCGCAGCGAACCACGCGAAAATGGCCAAGGAACAGGAACAAGAGTCGACCCGACTGAGTGAGCGCGCGCCCCAGGTAGTGGGTAATCTGGAATTGCCCTGCACGGATGAGCAACCGCCGATGCCGCTGCACCTGATGGCTGGCGTACAGGACAACACACTCGGCCAGGCCGCCAGCTACTGACGCGCAGGCGTCAGCCTCTGTCCCGGCCCCTTTCACTCCTGAACCGAACCTCCCATGCATTGCGCGGTGCTGGCAAAAGCAGTGCCCGCCTGCTGGACAAGCGCGCGCCACTCGTCACTGCTGATCAGTTGCGTGCGCTCCATATGGTCGGCCGCGCGCAACAGCTTGTTGTAACGATCTTCGGCGTTGATGAGGCTTTGCGGCATCAGGAACAGTCTGCGCCAATGGGTCAGCGCCTGGTTCCTCAGATCATCTTTCATAGGTTCCACCCAATTGACGGTGCCGGTCGCGACTAGCCGAAAGTCAGCATGTTGAACAGATTGAACACCGTGTACGCCGTGGCTGCCATCAAGATCAATGCAGCGAAGAATTTTTGTTTTATCAAGAGAACACATCCATGTCCGGGCGGCGTGACGGCACCCTAATGTGCCGCCCGAGAGTATGCCGACAGCAATATCAATCCGCCATCACTCTCGACAAAAAATCTCCTCCCTCTGCGCTCAACCGCGCAACGGGGCCTTGGCCGCTGCGTCGGCAAGCCGCCTCCTACACAATCCGCGCAGCGCAAGAAATTGCGCTGCGCCCCTGCCGACGCCCACGCGTCCGGCCTCCTCCCGCTGATGTGGCTGCTACGCTGAAACCACCACGGAGGATTCGCCATGCCCAATTCCGACCTGCTGCCTTCCCTGCTCTCCAAGCTCAACGAAAACCAGCTCGCCCTCGAAGCGGCCATTCTGGAACTGTCGAACTGGGTGGAGCTGCGCGGCTCACCCGATGTCGCCGACCACGTGCGTAGCGCCCTGGACACCATCGACCACAACGAGGAGTTCATCAAACTGACGCTGGCCGTACTGATGACACCCGAGTGACCCGCTGCCTGCCCGGCACAGGCGCCACTCCCCGGTGAAGTACTTCAACAACCACAACGCCCCCATCCCGAGCGCCAATGTCGGGAGCGTGCTTCGAGTCTTCCAGGTAACCCAGGCCGCCCGCACACCGTGCATGAATGCGTCCCTTGCTGTTCGGTAAGGCATTTGGACACCTTTTAATCTGTTCGCGTCGCCCGGTATCGAGACCATTAAAGGTTACAAAGCACTGCAGGGGGATTTATCGTTCCTGGATGGATTACTCAGTGAGAGGTAGCACCTGGTGTTGACGGTAACGTGGATAAGACATGGCGAGAGCGCCGCCAATGCCGGCGGCTCATCGTCGGACCCGGCCCTGATCCCCCTCACTGCGCGCGGCAGAGCCCAGGCCCAAGCCATTGCCGAGACCTTGCCGGCGGCACCGGACTTGATCCTGATGTCACCGTTTACCCGAGCCCAGGATACCGCGGCCCCTACCCTCAGGAAGTTTCCGGAGGCCCAGATCGAGGTGTGGCCGGTCGAGGAGTTCACCTACCTCTCGCCCGAAAGCTGCCGGAATACAACGGCGGCGCAAAGACGTCCATGGGTAGACGCGTATTGGCGTGCTGGCGATCCGGATCACACCCACGGGCCCGGGACAGAGTCATTCCGAGACCTGGTGCTGCGCGCGCAAGCAGCGCTGCGCCAACTGCAGGGCAACAGCGGCTCGGTGCTGGTGTTCGGCCACGGGCAGTTCATGCAGGTTGTGCGCTGGTTGATCCTGCTGGCGCCCCAGCAAATTGATGCAGCGGCCATGGGCTCGTTTCGTGAGTTCGACCAGATCAACCCTATCGTTAATGGTGAAGCGCTTTGCTTCACCTTTGATGGACAACGCTGGTCGAGCGCGATGCAACACCTGCCCACCTAAAAACTATCGGTCGTGCAGATGCTTTTTCAGGAATGACCGAGTCCGCTCGTGAACGGGGTTTTGCAGGATATCCTGCGGTGCCCCCTCCTCCACCACCACCCCACCGTCCATAAACACAATCCGGTCTGCCACTTCGCCGGCAAAGCGCATTTCGTGGGTGACGATCAACATGGTCATGTGCTCCGCAGCGAGCTGCTTCATGACCTGGTTGACCTCCTCCACCAACTCGGGGTCCAGCGCCGAGGTCGCCTCATCGAACAACATCACTTTGGGCTGCATCGCCAGCGCCCGGGCAATCGCCACGCGCTGCTTCTGGCCGCCCGACAAGCGCGAGGGATACTCATCGAACTTGTTGGCCAACCCCACTTTTGACAAGTATTCCATGGCCAGTTCACGGGAGGCTTTTTTCGAAAGGCCCTTGAGCTTGATCGGGCCAAGGGCAATGTTTTCAAACACGGTCAGGTGCGGAAACAGATTGAAGTGCTGGAACACCATGCCCATCTGCTGACGGACCGCATTGATATGCTGCTCATAGGCACGACCTTTCAATGGCCGGTTGACGTGTTCACCCTCCAGCCAGATCTCGCCATCGTTAAGCACTTCCAGTTGGTTGATTGACCGCAACAGCGTGCTTTTACCCGAACCGCTGGGGCCGATGATGGCAACGATTTGTCCGCGCGAGACCGAAAGATCGATGCCCTTGAGTACTTCGAGTGCGCCGTAGGCCTTACGTGCGCCCTTGACCTCAACCATGATTTTTTCGCTGATCATCGTGACATCTCTACCTTTTTTTCGAGAAGATGCAGGCCGACTTCCAGAACAAGATTGGCTGCATAGTAAATAACCGCAACTGTCAGATAGAACTCAAACGGGCTGTAGGTTTCACTCACGGCCAATTGGGCGCTATACACCAACTCGGCAATACCGATGATGGAAACCAGAGACGTGTCCTTGAGCAGGACAATCAGGTTGTTGCCCAGAGGAGCAATGGTGCTGCGCAGCGCTTGCGGCACGATGACGTAACGCTGGGTCTGGCCACGGCTCAGGCCAATGGAGCGGGCGCCTTCGATCTGCCCAGGGTCCACTGACACCACGCCGGCGCGAATCACGTCGGCGTTGTAGACCGCGAAGTGCAGGCTAAGACCGATGATGCCCGCCCCCAGTGCGGGAATGTCGATCCCGACCTGCACCAGGCCGTAATAAATCACGTATAGCTGCAGCAGCAGTGGCGTGCCCATCAGCAACCAGGTCATAAAACGCACCGGCAGCGCCATGAGTTTGGGCGCATACAGCACGATCAGCGCAAAGGCGATCCCCGCCAGCAAACTCAAGAGGCTGGAACTGACAAACATCACGACCGTCCACCACAGCCCCGTCGCCAGCAACTCGGAATAAGGTGTAACTATGCTTAGATCCAGACCTTGCATGGGTATGTTCTCACCTTGCCGCGAAACGATTATCGAGATAGTCGACGACAAATCGAACCGAGTAGACCATCACGATGTACAGCAGCGCAGACACCATGAAAATTTCAAAGGGTTTGTAGGTCGAGCTGATAAAGCGCTGCGCGGTATAGGAAAGCTCAACCACCGAGATGGTTGAAACCAAGGCCGAGCCTTTGATCAGAGCCACGGCGTTAACCCCCAGCGGCCGAATCATCAACTTGGCAGCCTGGGGCAGCGTGACCAGCCATAACGTCTGGCGACGCCCGAAACCAATGGAACGTGCCGCCTCTTCCTGCCCCGGATCGACGTTGCTGATGGCGCCGCGAATGGATTCAGACATGTAGGCCGCGATGTTCAGGCCCAGGCCGATCACCCCGGCGGCGAACGGCTCCAGCTCAAGGCCGATCCGCGGCCCGCCGAAGTAGATGATGAACAATTGAACCAGGCACGGCGTACCGCGAAAAACACTGACGTAGATTCTCGCCAGGCACCGGAACAGGAACACCGTGGACAACCGCGCAGCCACCAGCACGAACGCCACCAACAGACCCAGGAGCAAAGCCAGTACCGAGATTTGCACGGTAATCCACGCCGCTTCGAGGAAAAACGGGAATGTGCGCTGTATGAGTGTCAGATCCATGGGAACCCTCAGAACAGTCGGATTGACTGGCCCGACCCCAGGTCGAGCCAGACGTGCGATGAATCAGCGGATATCGTTGCCAATCCACTTCATCGAGATCTTTTCGTAGGTACCGTCGGCGAGCATGTCTTGCAGGGCCTTCTGCATCGTCGCCTTGAGCTCAGGGTTGTTCTTGCGCAGCGCAATGCCCATGCCTTCAATGCTACCGTCGCTCTCGGGCGGGGTAATGATGCGCACCTTCTGCCCGGTTTCCTTGACGGCGACCAGCACTGGAACGCTGTCCATCACCAGCGCGTTGATTCGCCCGGCCTCCAGGTCGACCAGCATTTCCGGCAGCCCCTTATAGGTCCTGACCTTGAGGTTGCCGCGCGCCCGGGCCCACTTGTCATGGGCATCGCCGAGCGTGACGCCGACGGTCACATCCTTGAGTTCATCCAGGCTCTGGATGGGCGAGTCTTCCTTGACCACGATCGTGCGGCCCGCATGGTAGTAGGGTCCGACAAAATCCACGGCCTTCTGGCGTTCCGGGGTAATGGTCATGGAGGCGATGATCGCGTCGTATTTCTTCGCCAGGAGACCGGCGATGATCCCGTCGAATGGGGTCGTGACGATCGTCACCTTGACCCCCATGCGCTCAGCCAGGGCCTCGCTGATGGAGGCGTCGAATCCGACGATCTGGTTCTGTTCATTGGCAAAACTGAAGGGAGAGTACTGACCGCTCATGGCGATCCGGATCTCTTTGGCCTCCTGGATCTTCTGCAGATCGTCAGCCAGAACAGCGGAGGTGGAAAGTAGCGCCGCGGCCGCCACGGTGGAAGCGACAATCAAGCCTTTGAGCTTTCTGGTTAGCATCGGTTGGCACCTTCGAAGAGTTATTATTTATTTTTCAGGGGTTGTTCACCCAGCCTTCACGAAAAGTTTTGCATAGGCAATTTTGGAATGCACCAAGCAAGGTGTCAGCCTGCCTGACACATTGCCGGAGTTGGCCGACACTATGCCGGGAGAACCGCAAAAAGCTCGCTGCAAACCTCTGCGTCGCGCGCCATGGCACAGCCCCTTGGCGGCTGAATGGGGTGTAGCCGCGGGATCACGCCAGACTGAAAGAACCGCGGCGGGAACACTTCAAGAGTTTATGGAATGACCGGGGCATTTCTTTTCGCTTGTGGTGACCCGACGATCCTCGCTTTCATAGGAAAAAATCCATGAAGCCAGGGACTACACAATGACCGCGTCATCCATCAGCGAGTCCATCGCCATTGTCCACCCCGTCACCTTGAGCCACGGTCTCAATGCCCATGTCTGGGACACGGACGGCAAGCGCTACATCGACTTTGTCGGTGGCATCGGCGTGCTCAACCTGGGTCATTGCCACCCACGAATTGTCGAAGCAGTGTGTACGCAAGCCAGCCGGCTGACCCACTACGCCTTTAATGCTGCCCCCCACGAACCTTACAAGCAATTCATGGCGCGCCTGGCCAGGTTCATCCCGGTGTCGTATGAGGTCAGCGGCATGTTGACCAACAGCGGCGCGGAAGCGGCAGAAAACGCCCTGAAAATCGCCCGTGCGGCGACCGGTCGTACGGCGGTCATTGCCTTTGATGGCGGCTTTCATGGACGGACCTTGGCCACCCTGAACCTTAACGGCAAGGTCGCGCCCTACAAGCAGCGGGTCGGCACCTTGCCGGGCCCGGTTTATCACCTGCCCTACCCCAGTAAAGACAACGGGGTCACGACCGAGGAAGCCCTCAAGGCCCTGGATCGGTTGTTCAGCGTCGAAATCGACGTCAATGAAGTGGCCTGTTTCATTCTCGAACCGGTGCAAGGTGAAGGCGGGTTCCTGGCGCTCGACCCACCATTCGCACAGGCACTGCGCAGGTTTTGCGATGACCACGGCATTGTGCTCATCGTCGATGAAATCCAGTCTGGATTCGGGCGTACCGGGCAACGTTTTGCCTTCACCCGACTGGGCATCGAACCGGATCTGATCCTGCTGGGCAAAAGCATTGCCGGTGGTCTGCCGCTGGGTGCGGTGGTCGGCAAAAAAGCCCTGCTCGACACCTTGCCCAAAGGCGGTCTGGGCGGCACTTACTCCGGCAACCCGATTGCGTGCGCAGCGGCGCTGGCCACCCTGGACGAGATGACTGATGCCAACCTTGCAGCCTGGGGTGAATCCCAGGAACAGGCCATCGTCAGCCGCTATCAGGCCTGGCAGCAAAACCAGCTGTCACCTTATCTCGGCAAATTGACCGGTGTGGGTGCCATGCGCGGCATTGAGCTGCTCACGCCCGAAGGCGCACCCGCGACCGCGGTACTGGCGCAGCTACTGGAAAGCGCCAGACAGCAGGGGCTGTTGTTGATGCCCAGTGGAAAATCCCGGCACATCATCCGCCTGCTGCCACCCCTGACGATCGAGCCGCACGTCCTGGAAGCGGGCCTGGATACTTTCGAGCGTTGCCTGGCGGCCATTCGCTGAAACGCGCTGGCCGGCAAGGCCCAGGCACCTACCTGACCACGGGCGTGGATTCGGGTAGGTGCCTGGGCCCTGCATAGGTATCTACACAACTGTGGTGCGACCAGGATGTTGGATTAGACCGAGTACATATCCATTTCGTCGGTAACGGCCACCTAGGGTTCCGCTCTTACAGCGGCTCACTTTTGAAGAGCGCAAAAGTAAGCAAAACGCTCTTGCCCCACCACTCGGCACCTCGCCTGGGCTCGGTGCTCCCTCACTCCGGCTTGAATCCGTGGGCCGCCGCCACGCGCCATCCATGGCGCGGGGCGGCTAACCCGGCGTCCTGCCGGGTTACCCACGGCTTCAAGCCTGCGTTCGGCCAGCGTGGTTAACGGGGCGCCCAGGATCAAAAGCCAGAGCCAGAGCCAGATCAAAAGTTCACTGACTTCGTCAGCGTCTTAGGAAGTAGAAGCTACACCGCGCATGCTCCAACGATCAGGTCGGCTCTAAGGCCGCCTCGCTGTGTTTTTGATCTTAGGCGCCCCGTTAACCACGCTGGCCGGAATCCGATATTGATTTGGGGGGTAAACCGGCAGGACGCCGGTTTAGCCGCACTGGGCCAGGGATGGCCCAGTGCGGCGGCCCCCCAAATCAATGTCGGAGTACGGGCATGCCGAGCCTTAGCGAGGCACCAAGTGGTGGGGCAAGAGCGTTTTGCTTACTTTTGCGCTCTTCAAAAGTGAGCCGCCGTAAGAGCGGAACCCTAGGTGGCCGTTCCCGAAGAAATGGATATGTACTCGGTCTAATCCAACACCACGGTCGGCCCAGAGGCCGCCACGGGAGCAAGCTCCTCGCCACAGGCCACTACAAAGTTGTGTAGAACTGGGCCCTGGCTACAGCGCCGTGCCCATCACCCCATCACCCCATCACCCCATCACCCCATCACCCCATCAGCTTTGGCAGAAACGAATCCGGTTGCCGAACGGGTCGTACACTTCCAGGACCTTGCCCCAGCCTTGCTCGACGATCTCCGGACGTCCGTAACCGTAGCGTTTGCCCTGCAACTCATCGCGCAGCATTTCGATGTTGTGCATCGGAACGAATATCGTTGCCCCGGGGCTCGCGTCGCCGTGGTGTTCGGACAGGTGCAGGTGCAGGCCGTTGCGACTGATGCCCAGGTACAGCGGCAGATCCGCTTCGAAGCGGTGTTCGAATTCGACGCTGAACCCTAGAAAGTCCAGATAAAACTCCCGCGCCTTGGCTTCGTCGAACATCCGCAAGATAGGAATGGCTTTGTCGAAGGTCACCGCGGGCTGGGGATTTTCTTCTGGCAGCATTGCCGACGCAGTGTTCCAGTCTTTGTAGCCCAGTTGCTGGGCGACCAGTTCAAGTGCGGTGGAGTGGGACACTGCTTGGTTGCGTTGCTCGAGCGAAGCACGCAGGTGCTTGGCCATCAGCTTGGCTTTGAGGATAGACAGCATTATGACTCCCGGAGTCGAAGCATTCTGGTGCTCGCGTTGCCAAACCTCGACTATCAAGAGTGATACAGGAGAGTTTGAAAAAAACCTGCTTTCACCTTTCCCGATGGGAGCGAGCGGCGGGCAGCAGCGGCCAGCTGCCGATAGTACACAACCACTCTTAAGGCGCCAACCGCTTGATCACCTCGGCCCTTGCGGCAAGCGCAGACAGCGTGCGACACCCTGGTTGTCGCACGCCCTGCTTGCGGGGATTACTTAAGTGCCGCCCTGAAACTGTCGTCCAGCACGTCCAGCAGGAAGTCCGCGTTGGCCTGGCTGAAAATCATCGAAGGACGCATTTTCAGCACGTTGTCATATGGACCTTCGGTACCGATCAGAATGCCTCGCTCCCGGGCACCGTCGGCCACCCGCTTGGCCATGTGCGTGGCGGGCACCTTGGTCTTGCGGTCGGTGACCAGTTCTATCCCAAGGAACAGGCCCTGGCCGCGCACGTCGCCGATCACCTCGTAGCGCTGCTGCAATTTGCGGAAGCCGTCGAGCAGATAGTTACCCATGGTCAGCGCATTGAGCTTGAGGTTATCGCGCTCAATCACCTCCAGCACCGCTAGCCCGACCGCACAAGACACCGGACTGCCGGCAAAGGTATTGAAGTACTCCATGCCGTTGTTGAAGCTGTCGGCGATCTCCCGGGTGGTCACCACCGCCGACATCGGATGGCCGTTGCCAATGGGTTTGCCCATGGTCACCGCATCGGGCACCACACCCTGGGTTTCAAACGCCCACCAGTGGCTGCCGACACGACCAAAGCCGACCTGGACCTCGTCCGCCAGGCACAGACCGCCCTCAGCGCGGACCATGGCATAGACTTCCTTGAGGTAGTTTTCCGGGAAGAACAATTGCCCGGCGACACTGGGAATCGACTCCGCCAAGAAGAACGCCGGGGCCCTGCCCTGCTTGCGCATGCAGTCAATCTGCTCGGCCACGCTTTGCGCAAAACGCTTGCCCAACGCCTCGAACGCCCAATCGTCCGGCGCACGGTAAGCATCTGGCACGGTTGCCTCAAACACATGCTCGGCCCGACCTTTACCGGCCTTGCGCTTGTACTTGTAGGGGCTCAGATCAATCAGCTCCTGGGTGGTGCCGTGGTACGCCCAATCCAGCACGATGGCATCGTTGCGCCCGGTGTGGTTGCGCGCCATGCGCAACATGAGGCTGTTGGCCTCACTGCCAGAACAACCGAAGGACGCCACCGCCAAGCCTTCCGGCAAGGTCGCGGTGAGGCGCTCTGCATATTCGACAATGTTGTCGTGCAGGTAGCGGGTGTTGGTGTTCAGGCGTCCAGCCTGGCGCGACAGGGCTTGCACCACATCCGGATGGGAATGACCGAGGTGGCACACGTTGTTGAAGCAATCCAGATAGGCCCGGCCGAAGTTATCGATCAACCAGACCCCATCACCGCGCACGAACTTGATCGGGTCCGAATAGGAAATCGACAGATTGGGCAGCAACAGCTCCTTGCGCTTGGCGACAATCTCGGCCTTGCTGCGTCCATCCTGGCTGTAGGTTTCTGGCGGGATCCCGGCCAGCGTCGAGGTGTCGGGGAACACATCGGCCCAGACCTCACGATACGCCCGCTCACCGACTCCGATGAACTCGCTCGCCTTGAGCCCGGTGTCCGTGGACATCTGGAAATGCACGTGGGGAATCCACCCGCCATTTTCCTGATCCGCCCCCATGTACCCGACCAGCGCACCCGCTTCAAGCCGGTCACCGGGTTTCAGGCGAGTCAGCGCTTCATGGGCCATGTGGCCCCACAAGGTCAGGAATGGCGGGCAGCCTTCTGGGGAGTGCTTGAGCATGATCAGGCCGCCGTAGCCCAGCGGCTCCCACTCGACCTCGACGCTCTGCACCACCCCGGCAACTGGCGTATAGAGCGACGTGCCAGCCGGCATGATTAGGTCGACACCGACATGCAGGATGCGCCGCTGCCCTTGGATGAAGCGCGACTCGAACGCGGCGTCGGTGTAGATGGTTCTTTCCTCGCCCCATGGTCCGATACCCAGCGGCACCTTGTGCTCGGCCGCAAAGTCCTCCCACCACTGGGTGGCCTCTGCCGGACGCTGCTGGGCTGAAGCGACCGTCATTACATGGGAGGCATCGCCGAACGGGGCAATGGCCTTGTTCATGCTCGCCGCCGATGGCCGCACGATATCCGCGAAAGAATGGCTGTTCTCGGCCACCCAGCGGCGAATCGCACCGGCGCCTTCGACCGCGTCAAACCCACAGGCCTTGCGCAGGATCGCTGTCGCCAGGCGCGGGTTCATCGCGTCCATGCGCTCCAGCAGGCGCCAGGCCGGTGCTTCGCTGATGGCCAGGTAGGGATTGTCTTGCGTCTGGTCGTGGCGCGAGGCCGACAAGGTCACACTGGTCACCAGGCGCATGGCAATCAGGTTGAACAGGACGTCCAACTCTTCGGGATGCAGCGGGTACTTGTCATGGAACCCGGCAGCCAGGGCGGCGGCCGCGCCGATGGGGTCCTGCATGTCGAGAATCGAATAGGCGCAGGTGATCGCCACTTCGGCGATCAGAATCGTGTGGACCGCATCGCCAAAATCGATGATGCCCGAGACTTTCTGGTGATTATCCGAATCGACGAGGATGTTCCAGTCATTGCCGTCATTGTGAATGACCTGGGCACGCAGGCGCGCCAGCCGGGGCTGGACCTGTTGTTCGAAGGCCTCGATGAAGCGTTGCAGGATCGCCCTTTTGCCCGGGTCCTTGACGAAGTGCAGGCGTTCGCGCGAACGGGCGGCGTGGCGCAGATCCCAGTCCAGATCGCGCACCGCGCCGGGGTGCATAAAGCCCTGCAGCGCACGATCGATCTCACCGAAGGATTGGCCAAGGCTGCGCATCAATTCGAAGGTGCGCTCGACCTCGGCCAGCGGCGTGCCGTGCAGCCAGCTGACCAGCCGCACCGCATGGGTCTCACCAGAGGCCGCCACTGCCGTAGCGAGGAAATCGCCGGCCAGGCTCTTCTTCAGAAACGGCACGGTCAATTCCGGATTGTGACTGGCCAGGTGGCTGAGAATGGCCGCCTGGAACTCGCTTTCGACCCGTGGCTCGGTGGCGTTGACAACTTTCAGGATCCACCCCGCATCGCTTTGGGTCTGCAGCCGGTAGTTGCGATCTCGCTCACCGTCCAGAGGCGTGGCCGTACCGATTACGTTGAAAAGCTGCGCGCCCAGCTTTTCGGCATCGCCTGTCGAGAACTGCGGGGCAGGATGGGAAAGATTCGTCATAGTAATTGTTTTCCAAGCCATTTTTTTCAGATAGCTTGGCACGCGAAACCACGGAAGGCAGTAAGTATACGGTCGGCTTTGGCCTGCATATTGTCGGAATCGACCGGCACAAAATCGGCAGCAAAATGGAGGAATTGATATGCGCGACCTGGACACCAAAGACCGCGAAATCCTGGAGATCCTGTCGAAAGAAGCGCGCATCGCCCTGAAGGCCCTGGCCGCGAGAATCGGCCTGTCACGCAGTGCCACCAGCGAGCGCGTGATCAACCTGGAACGCAATGGCGTGATCCGCGGCTACCGTGCCGACATCGGCGAAATCGACGCCCACGTGATTCGCGCAATCCTGCTGGTCAGCCTTAAACGCACCCCCGCCATCGGCCTGCTGGACCTGCTGGCCCAGAACTCCCAGGTACGCCGGGTGTCCTCGGTCAGTGGCCAGCTCGACCTGGTGATCGAGGTTGAATCGCGCACCATCGATGACCTCAATCGAATCAGGGACGCCGTGGCGATTCACGAATCCGTTGAAGACATCACCACCGCCGTGGTCCTGCGGCGCGACATTGATCGGCAGTGATTCGCTACGGGTCCGTGAACGCTGATGCCCGCTCTGCCAGCGTGCGCTGCAGTTGCCGCAGATTGCGCGTGATGATCACCTTGTGCGCTGGGCCGACCGGCACCATGTAGGCGCGGCCGAAGGCGTTATGGGTAACCACCGATGAGGTGATCGTCAGCGCACGGTCTTGTATCGACAGGCAAATCATCACATCCAGGTGCCGATCACGCTCGGTCAGCACCAGCACGTCGGGGGCACAATGCTCCACCCGGAAAAAATCCAGGTAGTCGCCCACACTGACTGTCTCGCGCCGGGTACCGGAAAAACCGCCGATGCGCTTCACGCCGAATAACGAGGAAATCCCGTCCCTGACCCGGAACGCCAGGCGCATGAACCACCCCGTTTGGGCAGTAATGATGTTCCAGGCCTCAAGCACGTTGATGTCGGTCGCCAGTGCGGTCGAGCGGCAGTCGTAGTAATCCAGTTCGGACAACGGACGCAGGGTGTGAACAGCTGATGTGCCAACCAAGGATATTCCCTCAACCTGGGTGAAAACTGCGGATTGATCCGCCATTAGGATTTCTAATGTTTTTGTAGGAGCGAGCTTGCTCGCGATGAACTCAAAAACAACGCATTTATTCAGACAATACGCATCATCGTTAACGTCCATCACGAGCAAGCCACAAGCGGGCACCCGCTCCTACAAATGCGCGCGGTTGCGCGGATTATCAGGCTCGCCCAGGGTTTTGAGAATAGGAATTTGCCCTTAGAGCTTCATCCCCACCGCCAGCCGGTTGAAGGCATTCATCAAGGCCGCGGCCAAGGTCAGATCGGAAATCTCGACATCGCTGAAGTGCGCTTTCAACGGCGCGTACAATTCGTCTGGCGCGCCCTTCTCGCTGACGTAGGTGAGCGTCTCGGCCCAGGCCAGGGCGGCACGTTCGCGGGCGTTGAACAGTTCGCTGATACGCCAGCCTGCCAGGCAATCCAGTTTCTCTTGCGCCACCTCACTGTCGCGCAATGTCTGCGCATGTTTGCCCAGGCAGAACGCGCAGCCGTTGATCTGCGAGATGCGCAAGTACACCAGTTCCAGCAGCGGCAACCCCAGGGAGCTGGCGGCCAGCGCCGTGTTGGTGGCGAGCAGGCCCTGGTAGGCCGCAGGCGACAGGGAGGGAAATGGCAGTCTGAGTTGGCTCATGGTGAAACTCCTGGGTAGAAAAAACGGATCAGGCACAAACGAGGTGGTTGAACAGCGGCTCCAGTGCCAGGCGGGTGCGGCTATCGTCGAGCGTTGCACAGACAGCCTCCTCACCCAACACCAAGCCCTGAAGATAAGAAAAGTGCAGGTCGAACAGCCCGAGGGTGTTCAACACATGGCGCAGGTACGAGGTCAGAAAGTCCGCTTGCCGGGCCCGCTCGCCCTGGTGGAAACCACCGGAGCCCACCAGCAGCCCGGTCTTGCCCTCGGGGCCTGAGCGGAATGTGCGGTGAATGCGCAGGACATAGTCGACCCACAGCTTGAGCGCGGCCGGCAGGGTAAAGTTGTGCATCGGCGTGGCGATCAGCAGCATGTCGCAGCGTTCCAACTCGCCGATCAATGCCTCGGACACGTCGAAGGTTGGCGAGTCGAACGGCGTGGCCGCGGTCAGGGCACGGGCGTAGTCCATACCCAACGGTGGCAATGGCTGTGCGCCGAGGTCCCGCTCCACCCGTTCGAGCTGCGGATAACGCTTGCGCAGGGAGGCCACTAGCTCCAGTGCCAACTGATTGGCATGGGACACCGGCCCTTGCGGGCTGGCATTGATCAACAAAACAGTGTTCATGCCGGACTTCCTGCCCGCAGGCTCTGGGTGAAATGCATGCCACGGGCCAACAGCCCCTGGCGGAAATAGAAGCGTTGGGCCAACGGCATATGCAGGCCGGTGTCCAGCACCAGATAATCACAATCGCGCTGCAGGGCCTGCTCGCGAACCGCGCTCAACAGTTGCGCACCCACGCCGCCGCGCTGCAGCTCGGGGCTGACCACCAGATCATCGACATAAATGAAACGCCCGTAGAGCAGGTTTTCCAGCGCGCGATAACCGGCCAGGCCGACCAGGCGCTCACCCTCCTTCGCGGCCAGCAAACGGTAGCCCTGCTCCCTCTGCCGAACCAGTTGCGCCACATAGCGCTCCGGGTTGACGAGGTGCGGGCGCAAGACGCCCATCAGCGCAAAGCTGGCCGCCGAGGCCTGCTGGTCGTCGAGGTGTTGAAAGGTGTAAGGCATGTCCGTCGTCCGCCGTGAAGAGAGGGCTCACTGTAGGGCGCCAATGGCTTAAGCTACAGGGCCGAAAAATGCATAAACGACTAGGCCATGATTCCGCCCTTCCAACTGGACCGCTGCCAGTCAGCGCCGATCTATCGCCAGCTGTATCAGCGATTTCGTGAATCCATCGCCGACGGGCGCCTGCGTCCGGGAGACCGAGTGCCTGCCGTCCGCGCACTGGCGGCGGAACTGAACCTGGCGCGCGGCACCGTGGAAGCGGCCTATCAGTTACTGATCGGCGAGGGTTACCTGACAGCTCGTGGCGCCGCCGGCACGGTGGTCACCCCCCACCTGGCCGCCGTTTCCTCCCCCATCCTTCACACCCCGCCGGCTACGCCGACGTTCCAGGCCACCCACAGCGGGACACCGCCGCTCGCCCTGCAGATGGGCCTGCCCGCGCTGGATGCCTTTCCGCGCAAGCTCTGGACTCGACTGGCGGGTCGTCAGTTGCGCCAGGCCGGCCTCGAGGGCCTGGTCTACCCGGACCCGCGCGGCCATGCCCCATTGCGCGCGGCCATCGCCACCTACCTGGGCATTTCCCGCGGCATCACCTGCCGCCCGGAGCAGATTTTTGTCTGCGCTGGCTATCGCGCGTGCCTGGACTTGATCCGCCACACCCTGATGTTGCCTGGCGATACCTGCTGGCTGGAAGAGCCCGGCTACTTCATGGCCCGCAACGCCCTGCTGGAAGCCGGCGCACAGTTGGTGCCGGTGCCCGTGGATGACCAGGGGATGGACGTCACGCAAGGCATCAGCCGCGCCCCCGATGCCCGCTTCGCCGTGGTCACGCCGACCCACCAGAGCCCCTTGGGTGTGTCGCTGTCACTGCCACGGCGCCTGGCCCTGCTGGACTGGGCCAAGCGCCGTGGCAGCTGGATCATCGAGGACGATTACGACAGCGAATACCGTTACCAGGGCAAGCCCCTGCCCGCCCTCAAGAGCCTCGACCAACAGGGTCGCGTGCTCTACACCGGGACCTTCAGCAAAGTGCTGTTCCCCGGCCTGCGCCTGGCCTACCTGGTGGTCCCAGCCGAACAGAGCGACGCGTTCGCCCGCCAGGCCGATCGCCTGCATAACCACTGCCCGCATCTGCTTCAGGCAACCGTCAGCGCGTTTCTCAGCGAGGGTCACTTCGCCCGACACCTGAAAAAAATGCGCAGCCTCTACGCCCGCCGCCGCCAATGGCTGGTGGAGGCGCTGCAACAACAGTTGGGTGAACGCCTGCTGATCAACCCCCAGGCCGGCGGCATGCACTGGGTGGTGGGCCTTCGCGAAGGTGATGATGTCCAGTTGGCCCAGCGTGCCCGGGCCATGGGTATAGCCGTCGAACCACTGTCCCAGTGGTACCTGCAAGCCCGGCCCAGGCATGGCCTGGTGCTGGGCTTCACCAACATCAGCAGTGCCGAACAGGCAACAGCGGTGGCGAAGCGCTTGGCGCAAATCATCTAGGGGATGGGAACTTGCACCTCGTCTTTGAACGCGCCGTCTACAGGGTCTTGCGCGTCAGCCAGGCACCCCAGAACAGACTACTGAAGAAACGCGTCGCGTCTGCAAATCCAGCGTCAAACATCAATTGTTGAACCGCGGCCTCGGAATGAGGCGGGTCAGCGCCCTGAAGGATTTTCCCTAACTTGACCTTCACTTCATCCGGGCTGGCGCCATGCTGTCGCCACCGATGCCCCCAAGCGGCAAGCAATAACGGTTGGCTGGCATACGCAGAGTAATTGCCCGCGACAATCAGCGGCGCCCCCGGCTTTAGATGAGCCCGAATGGATCGCAAGATGTGTCGCTTCGCCCCATCTCCCTCGAGATGATGGAGCACCCCGATCAAGGTGGCTGCATCGTATGACTCGTCCGCCGCCAGGTCTTCAACATGGCCAAGATGCAGGCGGGTCCGTTCGAGCAGATGGTTAGCCTGCAACTGCTGGGCCGCCGCCGCCAGCATCGGCTCGGATGGGTCAACCGCAGTGAAGCACCAGGTTGGCTCCAGCGCGGCCATCGCAATAATCTCCTGAGCCGTACCACCGGCGCCAACCACCAGGATTTTCGCCGAGCCTAGATTGCCCAGGCTTGCCGCCAGCATGCACGCGGCAAGATCCTGGCAGGCGTCATACCCGGCTAATGCAATACGGCTCTGGCGTGCGTACTCATTAGCCCGTGAAGTGTCGAATTTTTCAGCTGAGTTCAGAGGGGATGATTTCAAGGCGGTTCTCCATGTCCTTGAATCACGCTACGCCAGATAATCGAATAAGAAAAATTCATTAATTTTATAAAATGCATTCCTATAGGGAATGTTGAATTGACTTGCGGGACAGGCAATTGTAGGGCCGTTGCAGCCTTTTGCTTCAGGCTGCAATCGGCCAAACGCAAGCCATGGACACACCGCCAATACGTCAGTAATGTGCAAAAAAAATGCCGCCTCCCCCCCTTCTTGATATCGCGCTTACAGACTCGATTTTTTGATTGATCCAGGGATGACGCATCAACATGGAAAGTTAGGCGACATGACAAAATTAGTTGTTATGCCAATCGCCGTACGGCACCTTAAAGCTGAAGGATCGGAGCGATAAAATGGAAATCAAGATTGACCTGTTGGATTCTCCAACAGAACAGGATCAAGCAGTTCTGAATAATAGGTTTTCAGAATACCTTCGAGTTCAATATCCAAATCTACCGCCAGAGTCGGAAGATAAAGTATTCATGGTGGTCGCACACGATGACGTAGGCGACTACATCGGCGCAATAAGCTGTCATTATTACTGGGACGGCTTGGAAATCGATACCTTTTGGGTTAAGGAGTCTCATCGCGGTAGAAAAGTAGGTTCTATGCTATTGGAAAAAGCAGAAACGATTGGCGCCAACAAAGGGGCAGTGGTTGCCTTCTTGAAAACCGTTGATGCTAAACGGTTCTATGAGCGACATGGGTATGAGACTTATGGTGTTCTTGAGGATCGACCCATCGGGACTAAGCTGTATCATTTAAAAAAACGGCTAGTCAAACATGCATAACACGGGTTCAAACCGTTCGCTTCGCTCACAACGCCCCCAATGCTTGACAGGGGGGCCTGCGTAGCGGCGGGCAGCGTTTATTTCGTTACTGAAGCCGGAGATATTTTCTTTTTCTTCGGCTTCAACGGGCTCGTTAATTGTCGGCTGGGATGGATGCTTTGCTGCCCAGGCGGATTAGTTCATTGGAGAAACACAGGCCAACGATAATCAGTGCCGCTCCCGCGTACAGGCTTTCGCGCGGTACTTCATTGAGCACCACAAACGCCAGCAGCGCGGCGAACAGTGGCTCGGTCAGTTCCAGCGCCTGCACTTGGGATGGCTTGAGATACTCGATGGCCTTGGTGGTGCAGAAGAAACCCAGGATTGTCGGCAGCGTGGCCAGCGCCAGCAGTGCGGCGATCGCCAGCGGCGACAGCTCGCCGATCGCGAAACCATCGGCCGCCGCCGGCATCAGCAGGTACAGGCTGCCAAAGAACAACAATTGTCGGGTGAAGTGCAGCCCTCCCGACACCCCCATACGCTTCATGGCAACCGAAAAGGCCCCATAGCCGCAGCCGGCCATGGAGGCGAGCGCAGCACCTTGCAGGGTAAAGCCCTGCTGCAGGTCGCCGCCGAAGATCACCGAGATCCCGGCGATAGCCAGTGCGGCGCCAACGGTAGCGTTCGCGGTGATGGCATCCTTGAGGAAAATGCGCCCCAGAATGATCGAGGAAATCGAGGCGCTGGCCATCAGCACCACCACCACACCTGCCGCAGCATAGTGTCGATAGGCGGACGTTTCGAAATGGAACAGCACAAAGATGCCAAGGAATGCGCAGATAGCCGCCTGAGTCCATTTGATCGACGTCGCCGGGCGCTTGAGGAAGAACAGTAAGATCGAGAGAAGCGCGCAACCCAGTACGGTCTTGATGACAGCGACACTGCTCGCAGTGAAACCATTACTCATGAGTACTTTGCTGAGTACACCGATCGTTGCGTTCAGTGCCGCAGCGCAGAGTGCAAACATGACGCCTTTGCTGAAAGTAGATTGCATTGATGACGATCCCTGTCGCTGAATGGTCGTTCGATAGAATGCCGCCCTGCATCGACGGCGCAAAGTTTGAGGATACGAAGATCCCACCAACCCTAGTATTTATAGGGGCATAAGCTGCGGTTGAGTGTTAGTTAAACATACCCCAAGGGAGCAGTCAGAGCGCCTAACCCTTGGCTATGCAATACGAGTTGACGAACGTTGCCGTGTGCTGCAAAGACTGACGTATATCCGGCTTGGCTACTCCATGCCTGTTGGCGAATTGCTCGACCGCCACGGTATCAAAACGAGTGGTCTGGATAAAGTCCAAGGCTTCGGGTTTTGTATTCAAAAACCGCGCGACGGGAGGAATACTCAGCAGCAACTTCAGCAATCGGAGTGAAATGTAATGCTTGGGAGACTTTAAGCCCAAAGGTTGTGCCACCTGTACCAGGAGTTCTCGCAAGTTGGGCGTTTGGTCATCCAGCGCCAGCAGTTCCTGGCCCACCATGGCAGGGTCAAAAGCACACACCGCCACCAGCTCAACCAGGTAATCCACGGTGACCAGTGGCAGCCAGTGCTGGGCGGTACCGGGCACTGCAGTCAGCTTTCCCCGCACCAGGTTGCGTATCAGCTCTACCAGCGGCTGACCGTCAAGGATATGCCCCGTGCGGCTGTGGCCACACACCGTCGCCGGGTGGACAACCGTCATCTCCCCGCCCTTGGCGGACATGACCTCCAGGGTCGCAAAATGCGCCTCCAGCTTGCTCCCCTCGTAACCACCGACTTGTCGGTAGACGGCAGACCAATTCGTCAACTGCGGATAACGAGGATCAATTCCGATGCGTTGCAGATGTTCATGATTTTTCAGCATGTAGCCGCCGATCATCACTAACCGGCTTTGTTGCTCAGCCGCCAACAGCGCCACGCGCTTTGCCCCTTCCACATTCACCGCACGAGCATGCTCCACTGAAAGCCCCCAGGCGAAGTGGGCGCCTAGGTGGAATATGACTTTGGCGTGCCTTAGCACTTCTCGGTCAGTAAGACTCAGCCCGAGGTTGTCCCGCTCCAGATCGCCAGCGACGGCAAATACCCGGGTTGCGCACCCTCCCAAACTATCGACTTGCTCGCGCAGTGCAGCCAGTCGCTCTGGGCGACGCATCAACACCCGAATCGTGTGACCTTTTGCACTCAGGTTCGCCACCAAATGTTGACCGATGAAGCCGGTCCCCCCCGTGACAAAGCACTCCACGCTCATTTCCCTGTTCCTTGTTTAAGATGAGAAATCAAGCGTAAACTATCGACCCAACTCTACAGTCAAGCGGTGTTTTCATGAAAATCGGCGAACTCGAGGCCCGCAGCGGCGCCAGCCGCCATACGCTGCGTTACTACGAACAAATCGGCCTGATCTCACCGCTGCGGGGAACTAACAACTATCGCGTTTACACAACGCAAACGCTGCAGGACCTGGACTTTATCCGGCGCGCGCAAAGCATGGGGTTTGCCCTGGGGGAAATAGGCGAGATTCTGGATGCGCAGCGAAACAAGCTGATCGATTGTGCTGACGGCGCGAAGCTAATTGAAAAGAAGATGGCAGAAATCAAACAGAAAATCGCCAACCTCCAAAGCATTTATCGGTATCTGGATGAAGAGCGTGCAAACCTCGAAGCCAGTGCTGCCAGGCAACTTGAGCTTCAACAGTTGAACACCGCTTCCATTTGACGATACGGGCCGTAAGCTGACGGTGTCGAACGTCCGCTTGTGGCCGATGCTGTAAGGGAATCAAAACACTCAGCGCCCTGTGAATCAGCGCTCCCCATCGGCAATCAATTACATGGGCAGGCAATCAGCAATATCACCGTCCCATGCGCTTACGCCATAGCGCATGCGGACGAAAGCGAAGACCAACCCCTCAACCAGCGTGAACAGTCGCATTGGCCAGCCAATCCGGGTCACGAACGCTGCCCATGGTAGACGGCCCCAAGCGAAGATTCTTTAAAGCAGAAAAAACAAATCCGCACCCAGTCATGGATGCGGATTTCATCGCCTCGACCCCCTAAGGCCCGGCGTCTCGTCAGAACGCGTACTTCGCCGTGACCGTAACGTTACGCGGATCGCCAAACACGTCGTAAGGACTCCAGGTCGAGTTGCTGGCAATGCCCTGGTAGTACTTCTTGTCGAAGACGTTGTTGATGTTCAACTGAGTGTCCAGGTGTTTGCTGACTTGGTAGCCGGTCATCAGCCCGACCAAGGCGTAGGCATCCTGTTGGATATGGAAGTTGCTGAACACGTTGCTGTCGAACAGGGTGCCCTCCTTGCTCTTGTCCGCATCTTTTTCGTACTTGGCCTGGGCGAAGGTGTAGCCGGCCCCCACTTGCCAGTTGGGTGTCACTGCGCCGTTGATCTCCAGTTCGAGGCCCTGGCTGCGGACCTTGCCGGCGGCTTCATAACATCCGTAGCTGCCGACGGGGATGACCCGGCACAGGCTGGCGTCGGCCACTTGCGCCGCACGGTTGAGCTGGTCGATCTGGAACAACGAAGCACTGGCATTCAGCGCGCCGCCGAAGTATTCGCCCTTGATGCCCACTTCGTAGTTTTCACCGGTGATCGGCTTGATTCCGTCACCGTCACCGTCGCCATTCTTCTCCGTCTGGGGCTGGAAGATGTCGGTGTAGCTGGCATAGACCGAGGTGTAGTACTGGTCGTTGGTCTGGTCATAGATCGAGGTGGCGTCGTACCAGTCCAGGCGTGCGCCGAGAATGACTTTCAGCGGGTCGACGAGGTTCCAGCGAGTGGCCAGGTAGCAACGGCGAATGGCACTGGCCATGTACTTCTCCACCGAGCTAAGACTGATCGCCAGGCGCGAGGTTGACGCAACTCCTGCAACCGTTCCGGCTTGCCGAGGACATGAATGAACGTGTCGTGGGCCAGGTCGGCAGCGCAGGCGCTTGCGCAACCAGTCCAGCAACCAGGCGTGATGATCGATGTACAGCGCGCGGATATCGGCGTGAGGGGCAGAAGGAGTGGCTGGCGACGACAAGGAAAGCCTTCGCACGATAACTCAGTGCATTTGAGAACTAATCGCATCTTAATGTAGGTGGGGGGTGCGCAGCAAGCTGAGACTGGGGCGAACCGTCGCAGCGTTCGTCGACTGGGCGCCAGCTTGCTATTGCTCAGGCGCTTGCCTGAATTCCTCCCGGGTAGGCATCGTCCAGTCCGCAGTTGTTCTTTCATAGGCCGAGTCATCACGCAGAGAGCCATCGTAGGTGAACGCCAGCCAGTAAAATCCAAATGCGGTTGCGGCCAACGCGGCCCGGCCCATGGAATTCGCATCTTTGGATAGCCCACCTGGCCCCAGCGCGACCCAGCCGCCGCGACAGTACGCAAAGACTGCCTGGATAAGCCATCCGTGCACCAACAGCGCGCCAAAGAAATTCGGCCCGTCCCCGGTAAAACGCACAAAGGCGTTGACCAGCGCGGCGGTGACCATCAACGCCAGCAACCAGTACCGATAGCGTCTCAAGAATGCCAAGACGTTGCTTTCCATTCCCATAAGACTCTATCCCTTCTACCGGTGGCCTGGTCTTGCCATTTAACCATATCGGCTCTTGAAGCAGCGGGCGCGGCAAAGCCATGGTCCAGCACAATGGAAAACCCAAGCAAGTAGGTTAAGACATCGCCCCCTTTGCACACGCCCAAACCGTCAGTACCCGAACAACGACTTGCTCTCCAGGTACTCGTCAAACCCCTGCTCACCCCACTCACGTCCATTGCCCGACTGTTTATATCCGCCAAACGGTGCGGCCTGGTCAGCACGAGCGCCGTTGATGTGGACCATCCCGGTACGCAGTTGGCGGGCCACCTCGCGGCTGCGCGCAAGACTTGCCGAGGTGACGTAACCCGACAAACCATAAGGGCTGTCGTTGGCAATGGCTATCGCCTCGGCTTCGCTGTCGTACGGCATGATCGCCAGGACCGGACCGAAGATTTCTTCACGTGCCACCCGCATATCCGGGGTAACGTCAGCAAATATTGTCGGTTGCACGTAGTAGCCGCGCTCAATCCCTTGCGGCCGGCCCAGCCCTCCGGCAACCAACCGCGAACCCTCGGAAATTGCCTGCGCGATCATGGCCTGTACACCCTCGAATTGCTGGGCGTTCGCCACCGGGCCGATGGCTGACGCCGGGTTACTGTCGTCGAAGCACACCTGCGCCAGCACGTCCCTGGCGATATCAATCACCGCCTGTTGCTGGGCGCGGGGCACCAGCAGGCGCGTCGGCGCATTGCACGACTGGCCACTGTTGCGGATACATCCCAAGACCCCGTGCCGCACCGCGCTGGGCAGGACGGCATCGTCCAGCAGGATATTCGCCGATTTGCCGCCCAGTTCCTGGGACACACGCTTGACCGTATCGGCCGCCGCCTTCGCTACCGCAATGCCCGCGCGGGTCGAGCCGGTAAAGGACACCATATCCACGTCGGCATGGCGTGTCAGCGCGGTACCCACGCCAGGGCCGTCGCCATTGACCAGGTTGAACACGCCTTGCGGCACCCCGGCCTCATGCAGGATTTGCGCGAGGATAAACGCCGACAGCGGCGCGCGCTCACTCGGTTTGAGGACCACGGTGCAGCCCACCGCGAGGGCGGGCGCGAGCTTGCAGGTGAGTTGATTGAGCGGCCAGTTCCAGGGCGTGATCAGGGCGCATACGCCGATGGGCTCGCGCACCACCAGCGTATTGCCCAGGCGCCGTTCGAAGCGGTACTCGCGCAACACTTGCAGCGCCTGCGTCAGATGGCCCAGCCCCGCCGGCACATGGGCGCTGCGAGCCAGGGACAGCGGCGCGCCCATCTCCAGGTGCACCGCTTCGATCAACGCTTCGCTGTGGCGTTTGTAGACTTCGATAATGCGCTGCAGCAGGCCGATACGCGCTTCAAGCGAACTCGCGGCAAACGCCGGAAACGCCTGGCGGGCCGCACTGACTGCACGGTCTACATCCTGCGCGTCACCCATGATAATGCGCGCCACCGCCTGCTCGGTGGACGGGTTCACTACTGTTTCGACGGTTTCGCCATGGGGTTTGACCCAGGCGCCGTCGATGTAGAACTCAACCAAATCGGACATGCCATCGACTCCCATCAGGCAACCAGTTTCAACGCGTGCGCCAAGGTGTCGAACACCTGGGCGATCTCCTGCGGGCTGATCACCAACGGCGGGGAAATCACGATGGTGTCGCCCGAGCCGCGCACCAGGACGCCGTGCTCGAAGCACCACTGCGCCACTTCGCTGCCGCGTGCGCCGGCGGCACCGGGGCGCGGTTCGAGTTCGACGGCGCACAGCAAACCGATGGTGCGTACGTCGAGCACCGGGCCAACACCCCGCAGCGCCAGCGCGGCTGACTGCCAGAGCCCGCTGACCGCGTTGACGTGTCGATTGATGCCCAATTCACGATGCAACTCGATGGTTGCCAACCCGGCCGCGCACGCCAGTGGATGCGCCGAATAGGTGTAGCCGTGCATCAGTTCGATGACATTGGTTGGCCCGGCCATGAACGCTTCATACACTGCGCCGCTGACCAGCACACCGCCCATAGGTACGGCGCCGTTGGTCAAGCCTTTAGCCGTGGTGATCAGATCCGGTGTCACGCCGAAGGCTTGAGCGGCGAAGCTGGCCCCGACACGGCCAAAGCCGGTAATCACTTCGTCAAAAATCAATAGCACACCGTGCCGAGTGCAAATATCGCGCAGGCGTTGCAAGTACCCCTGGGGCGGCGGGTAGACACCGCCGGAGCCTGTCACCGGTTCAACGATCACGGCGGCCACGGTACTCGGGTCCTGGATATCCAGCAGTTGTGACAGTGCATCGGCGTAACTGGCACCCTGCTGTGGCTGCCCCGCACTGAAACGCATCTGTGCATCATAGGGCAGCGGCAGGTGTGACACCTCCCCCAGCAGCGGGCCAAACTCACGCTTCTGCCGGCCAATACCCGACACCGACAGCCCGCCAAAGCCCATGCCGTGGTAACCCTTGGCACGCCCGATGAACTTGGTACGGCGGCTGTCGCCGCGGGCCTGGTGATAGGCCCGGGCAATTTTCAGCGAGGTGTCGACCGCCTCGGAGCCTGAGTTAGTGAAGAACACGTGCTCGATACCGACCGGGCTGATCTCGATCAATCGCTCGGCCATCTCCAAGGCGTGGGGATGGCTCATCTTGAATGAGGAGACAAAGTCCAGGCGCCCCGCCGCTTCGCGAATGGCTTCGACGATTTTTGCCTGGCCATGACCGGCGTTGACGCACCACAACCCTGCCATCGCGTCGAGTACCCGCCGCCCATCGGTGGTGGTGTAGTGCATGCCGTCGGCGCTGGCGAACATCATCGGTTGCTGCTGGAACTGACGCATCGGGGTAAACGGTGCCCAGAACGCGCCGGACCGGGAACCTGATGGATTGGACAGATCGTTCATAGCGACTCCTGCAAAGTGCTGGTTGGGTGGCCGGTCAGCGTCGGGCGCTGCAACGGGCCAGCGTTAACGTTGACGCGGCGGTCCACAGTCAAGGTGCCGCGCTCGATGCGGCAAGTGACGTGGTCACAAAAGGCGGTTTCGACAAATTGCCAGGTCATGCTCAATGCGCCCTCCTCGGTCCAGCGCGCCTGCGCCACCACCGGGGTGATTTGTGGCTGGTATTGGTGATGTAAATAGTGCCCGGTCATGCTGGTCTGGCTTTCGATACCGTCGGCCAGCCCGGCGCGGATGCAGTGAGTGCCCCGCGGGTCGGAGAGGTAAAAGTCGCAATGGTCGGGGCCGAACGTCAGGCGTATTTCGCTGACCTGATCTTCATTGGTCTCCATCACAAACGTACCGCTGAACTGCGCCTGACGCGGCGAGACCGAAGCGCCTGTCATCGCCGGCCGCCGCTGGTTGACCAACTGCGCGGCAAGATCGGCATCTGCCGTACTGTCGCCAGGCATGCCCAACGCCGGTAACAGGTGCTCCCACAGCAGGCTATGCAGGCGCCTTTCCCCCAATGGCAGCCCGGCGGTAAACGCAATGACCGCGTTGTGTTGCGGCAGCACGATGCACTGCTGGCCAAACACCCCGGAGGCGTAATAACCGCCATGCAGGGTCATCCACCACTGGTAGCCATAACCCTCGCGACGCGTCACGGCCCCATTGCTGGACTCGTCACGACCCAGGTAGCGCTTGCCATCGAAGGCGCCCATCCACACATCGTCGACGTGCCCGCGCGTCGCTTCGGCCACCCACTCTTTGGACAGTAACTGCTGCCCCTCCCAGTTACCTTGCTGCAAGTGCAGCACGCCGAACTTGAGCAAGTCCTCGGTGCTGCAACTCAAGCCATTGCCGCCCGTGTTGAAGCCGCCCGGGGCCAAGTCCCACTCGATGCGACCCATGCCCATGGGTTGGAACAAACGTGTATTGCACAATTCGAACGCCGTTTGGCCGCTGACCACGCTGACAATGGCCGAGAGCATGAAGCTCGACGCGCTGCTGTAGATAAAGTGCTGCCCTGGCAGGTCTTCAACCGGCTCATTGAGGAACAACTTCACCCAACTTTCACTGCGCCCCCGCCAGGCACCGCCAGAAATACCCTGGCGATGGCCGGTGCGCATGGTCAGCAAATCGCCCACGGTCATGGCTGCCAGGTTTGCGCTGACAGGTGTCGGGCAATCGGCGGCGAAAAAATCCACCACCTTGGCGTCCAGCGACAGCACGCCGTCATCGACCAATAGCCCAATGGCCATGGACACCCAGCTCTTGGTTGCCGAATGCTGGACGTGGAGTCGGTCGGCACGGTACGGCGCCCAAAATGCTTCGGCCAGTACCGCACCGTCGCGGTACAGCATGAAACTGTGCAACTCCAGGCCCGCAGCGTTCACCGCATCGATGAAATCACTCACGCCACGCGCCGATACGCGTTGTTGACTGGGCGATGCCCGCCGCAACGGCAAACTCGTCATCTGATCTATCCCCTCATTTCCATTGCCAGGGCGTGCAACAGGCTGCCCCTGCTGCACGCCGTCACTGCTACCAGAGCGCCACGGTGTAGCCGACGATCACTCGGTTTTCATTGGTGTCACGGGCGAAGTTGCTGGTGGCGCTAGCGTTCTGCCAACGCAGCGACACGTCCTTGAACGTGCCGCTCTGCACGACATAGCCGAGGCTGAAATCGCGCTCCCACTCGCGCCCTTCGCCGTCGAAGCCGATCACCTTGGCGTTGTCGCCTTTGGCATAACGCGTCGAGAACAGCAGGCCGGGAATGCCCAGCGTGGCGAAGTCATAGTCATAGCGGGCGTGCCAGACGCGCTCGCCGGTCTGGGAGAAGTTCGCCAATTGGTACTCGGTGAAGAGGTACGTGTTGGTGCCGTCGACATAAGTGAACGGCGTCGAACCGTACTGCTCCTGGTAACCGCCACTGAGGTTGTGGCCATAGAGGCCATAGCCCACACGCGTACTCAACGCGCGGTTATCGACTTTGCCGGCCAGCCCTGCGGCATCCTCGCTGGCGTCGAAGTAGCGGATGTCGGTCTTGAACGTGCCGGGCCCCCACTTGAAGCTGTTTTTCAAGCCCAGGTAGTGCTGTTGGTACAGGCTCTCCAATTGCGCGTACTGGTAGGTGGCGACGGTGGTCGGGGTCAGCTTGTATTCACCGCCGGCGTAGCGGAACTCATCGCTTTTAGCGCTGCTTTTGTAGGCGCCGTACTGGCTGGTGAGGCCCATGTCCTCATAATTGGTCGAATCGCGCTGCTTGACCTGATCCAGTTGGCCCACGGTCAGGGTCAGTTGGTCGATGTCCTTGGAGGTCAGCGCGGTACCGCTGAAACTCTGCGGGAACAGACGACTGAGGTTCGGTTGCAGGGTGGGCAGGTCAGGCACCATATAGCCCACGCGCAGCTCGCTTTGCGCCAGGCGCGCCTTGCCGGTGACGCCGAGCTTGGAGTAGTTGTCGTGGGCACGACGGGCATAGCTGGGGGCGCCCGGCTCGGCGACGCTTGAGCGGGACAACAGCCCGGTGCCCGAGTTGTCCGGGCTCGAATCGAGCTTCATCCCGAACATGCCGACTGCGTCGAGGCCAAAACCGACGGTGCCTTCGGTAAAACCCGATTGGACGTTGAGGGTGAACCCCTGTGCCCACTCGGCGCGCTTGCTCTGGCCGCTGGACTCGCGATAGTCGCGGTTGAAGTAATAGTTCTTCAGTTCAAGCGCAGCCTTGCTGTCGGCGATGAAGTCAGCCTGGGCAAACAAGGGCATGAAACCGGCGCCCATGACACTGGCACTGGCGACAACTTTGTTGAAGCGGATATTCATGTGTAGGTTCCTGGCAGACAGGTTGAGTGGGTTTGTTTTTGTTTTCTTCGGCCATGGCTTCGCCTGCTTCGCCAATCAGCGATTGGCGAAGGGTGGGTTGGCAAAGCAAAGGCCTGGGGGTGTTGCAGTTCCTAAATCACGCTGGCACGAAGGCGATAACTGCCATCCGCACGTTTCTCCAAGGGACTGGCCGCCGCGAGCAGCCGGCGGGTGTAAGGGTGTTGTGGGGTGTCGAAAATCCTGTCACGGGGGCCCATTTCAACCACCTCGCCCTGGCTCATCACTGCCACGCGATGGGCGATGCGCTCCACTGCCGACAGGTCGTGGGAGATGAACAGGCAGGCGAACCCGTATTGGCGTTGCAGGCGCTCGAACAACTCAAGAATCTGCTTTTGAATGGTCATGTCCAATGCCGATATCGGCTCGTCGGCAATCACCAGTTTGGGCCTTCTGACCAGCGCTCGGCCAATCGCCACGCGCTGACGCTGACCACCCGAGAGTTGATGGGCAAAGCGCTCACGGAACTGCTCGGGCAGGCCCACATCGAGCAGAGTGTCGGTGACCCGTTGGCGTTTTTGCGCAGCCGTCAGCCCCGTTTCATGGCGCAGCGGTTCGGCGATGATCTGGCCCACGGTCATGCGCGGATCGAGGGATGAATACGGGTCCTGGAAAATCATCTGGCATTGCAGGCGATGCGCACGGTTGGCGGCCTTGAGGATATCCACGCCCTGGAACAGGATCGCCCCGGCGCATGGCGTGACCAACCCGACCACGGCACGGCCGAGGGTGGTCTTGCCCGAACCACTGCCACCGACCAAGGCCAGGGTCTCGCCCGGTGCGATGCTCAGGTTCACCGAATGCACCACCCGCTTGGGCACGCTGCGCCCCCAGAAGCTGCGCGGCCCTGGATGTTCGATGCACACATCCTGAACCTGCAACAACGCGCTATCGGCAGTTGGCAATGGCACCAGCACGCCGCGCCGTGGCAGAGCTTCAAGCAACTGCCGGGTGTAGTCGGCCTTCGGCGCGAACAGGATGTCTTCGATACGGCCCTGCTCCACCGCCTTGCCCGCACGCATCACCACCACCTTGTGGGCATAACGGGCCACCAGGGACAGGTCATGGCTGATGAACAGAATGGCAGTGCCCTGCTCGCGAGTCAGCTCCAGCATCAACTCGATCACGTCCAGTTGTGCCAGGCAATCGAGTGCCGTGGTCGGCTCGTCAGCAATCAACAGCGCCGGGCGCAGCAGCATCACCGAGGCGAGCATGATGCGTTGGCGCATGCCGCCGGAAAACTGGTGCGGGTAGGATGCCAGGCATTTGTCGGCGTCCTGGATGCCGATGCGCTGCAGCATATCGCTGCAACGCTGGCGGATCGTCGCGGCGTCCAGTTCGGTATGCAGCTTGAGCGCCTCGCTCATCTGCCGGCCAATGGTCAGCGCAGGGTTGAGCGAGACCATCGGTTCCTGGAACACCATGCCAATCCGCGCACCGCGTACCTCACGCATCGCCCTGGCATTGCCGGTGTCCAACGGTTCGCCCTGGAAGGTGATTCGCCCCCCGCACACGTTCATCGGGGCTGGCAGCAAGCCAATGGCCGCGCGTGCAGCCATGGTCTTGCCACTGCCGGACTCGCCCACCAGTGCAACGATTTCCCCGGGAGCCATGGTGAAGCTGAAGTCGTCGACGGCCAGCGGACCCTCTGAACCGACACGAATCTGTAGATTTTCAACGGCCAGTAGTGGCACTGAAACGCTCATGCTCATTTCCTCATGCGCGGGTCGAGACGATCGCGCAAGGCATCGCCGAACAGATTGATCGCCAGCAACGTCAGGCTGATAAAGATGCCCGGGAAGATCCCCAGCCACGGTGCCGTCGAGATGTAAGTGCGGCTTGCCGAGAGCATGCTGCCCCAGGTGGCAGCCGGCGGTGGCACGCCCAGGCCAAGGAAGCTCAGTGCGCTCTCCGAGAGCAAGGCCCAGCCGAACATGCTGGTGGCCAACACACACAACGGCGCCAGGCAGTTGGGGGTGATGTGGCGGAACATGGTGTACAACTCGGAGTTGCCGATCACCCGTGAGGCCTCGATGAACTCCAGCTCACGCAACGACAGCACGCTGCCACGCACCACCCGAACCACCGAGGGGGTGTAGGCGATGCCCAGCGCGAGCACGATTCCGTATTGGCTGGCACCCACGATCGCCATGATGCCCAGGGCCATGAGGATGCCGGGAAACGCCAGCAGCGCATCGTTGAGCATCATCAGCACGCGGTCGGTCCAGCCGCGCAGGTAACCGGCGAGCATGCCGATCACCGTGCCGCAGATAACCGCCACGCTCACCGAGAGCAGGCTGATCCACAGGCTGGTGCGAGCACCGATGATCAAGCGGCTGAACACATCCCGGCCGAACTCGTCGGTGCCCAGCCAGTGCGCAGCGCTCGGCGCATGCAGACGCGCCAACAGGTCCAGCTTGAGCGGGTCATAAGGTGTCCACACCACGCCCAGCAACGCCAGCAATACCAGTACCGCGAGTAAGCTGCCGCCGATCAAGGCATTCAACGGCGGGTAACGCCAGCTCCGTCGAGGCTGGGTATCCAGCCCGCTCGGCAAGGCAGGAGTCTTGAGGTTCATAGCTTCACCCTTGGATCGAACAGCGGATACAGCAGATCCACCAACAGGTTGACCAACACGTAGATGCAGGTGATCAGCAGCAGGCAACCCTGCAGCACCGGATAGTCGCGGGAGAAGATCGCATCGACCATCAACCGACCGATGCCGGGCAAGGTGAACACGGTTTCCAGCACTGCAATGCCACCGAGTAAATTGCCCAGGATCAGGCCTATCAGGGTCCAGGTCGGCGCAAATGCATTGCGCAGGGCGTGATTCCACAGCACCGCGCCCTCTGACAATCCCTTGGCCCGCGCATGGGCGATGTACTCCAGGCGCAACACTTCAATGGTGCTGGCCCGTGCCATCCGCGCAATGGCGCCGAACTCCACCAGGGTCAGGGTAATGATCGGTAGCACCACATAGGTCACCGCCTTCATGGGGTCGCTGGCGAAGCCAACGTAACCGATCACCGGCAACCAGCCCAACTGAATGCCGAACACATACAGCAGCAACAAGCCCAGCCAGAAGCTTGGCACCGACAACAGCAAGGTCGCCGTCGCCACCAGGCCCAGGTCCATCGCGCTGTTTTGCTTCCAGGCCGCGAGCAAGCCCACCGGTACCGCGAGCAGGGTCGCCAGCAACACCGCGACGAGCACCACCGTGGCGCTGACGCTGAAACGCTCGACCAGCAACTCCAAGACCGGCTGGCGGCTGCTGATGGACACCCCAAGGTCGCCACTGAGCACCGACTTGATCCAGATCAGGTACTGGGTCAGCACCGAGTGGTCCAGCCCCAGGCTGCTGCGCATGTCGGCGAGGCTTTGTGGGTCGGCCATGTCGCCCAGCATCAGCAACGCTGGGTCGCCGGGAATCAGGCGGATCAAGGCAAAAACAATCACCGAGATCAGCAGCAGGGTCGGCACCGCCATGCCGAGCCTGTGCAATATGAATCGAAACATAGTGGTACGCCTTACTTGGAAATGTCGGCCAGCTTCACGCCCCACAGGCGCGGCTTGGCAACGGGCCAGGAGCGGTACCCTTCAACGCGCTTGCCCATCGCGCCGATGGCTGTACCGTTGTAGATGGCCACCATTGGCACATCCTTGAGCATCAAGGTATGCAGCTTGTCGAACAGCGGCTGGCGCTTGGCGGGATCGACCTCGCGCTGGACCTCACGCAATATCGCCAGGGCCTCGGGGTTGTCCCAGACTTTGCGCGGTTCCTTGTGCTTGTCGCCGATCACCGATTCGTAGCTTTGCGCCGCGTCGAAACGCCCCGAATAAGAGAACGACATCATCTGGTAGCTACCGGTCTGGTAGCGCTCCAACTGCGTGCCCCACTCCAGGGTCTCCATCTCGATATTCAGCCCCGCCGCCTGGGTCATGGCCTGGCTGAGCAAGCCCATATCGAACATCTGCGGGTAACGCTTGTTGACCAGCATGCGGATCTTTTCGCCGCCGTAACCCGCCTCTTTCAACAAGCGCCGGGCCTCGTCGAGGTTGTAGCTGTAACCCTGGTGCGCGGTGGCGTCGTAGTACGGGCTGGCGGTAGGGATGACCGAGTTGTTGACCACCGACAAACCATCGGACAACGCCGCAACCATCTGCGCGTAATCCAGGGACAGCGCCACCGCACGACGAATGCGCACGTCCTTGAGCAGCGGGTCACGGGTCTGGAACAACAGGCCACTGATGGTCATGATCGGACTGACCTGGATCTGCAGATTCTTGACCTGCTTGAGCTCGGCGGCATCCATCGCCGTCACATCTGGCAGCAGGTCCACACCCCCCGACAGCAGCGCAGCCTTGGCCGAAGCCGAATCGGGGATCACCTCGAAACGCACCTTGTCGACAAACGCCTGCTTGTTGCCGGTGTACCCGTCCGCCTCGGCCTCGGCCCGCGGGGTGTATTGCTTGAAGCGGTCCAGCTCGACGTACTGGCCCTTTTGCCATTTGCCCAAGGTGAACGGCCCGGTACCAATCGGTGCGCGCCAGCTGCCATCGGCGGCCAGGGAGTCCGGATGCAGAATGCCGCTGCCCGTGCAATCCGGGCGGGCCATCGCGGCCAGGAACAAGCCGTTGGCCTGGTCCAGCTGGAACACTACGGTTTTCGCGTCGGGGGTGGAGACGTCGACGATCTTGGCCGCGCCACGGCCATCGAACTCCGCCAGGCAGCGCCACTGGGTCTTGGGATTAAGGTAGCGCTGCCAGGTCCATTGCACGTCCTTGGCCGTTAACAGCTGGCCATTTTGAAAGTGCACGCCATCGCGCAGGGTAAAGGTGTAGCGCAGGCCGTCCGGCGAGACATCCACCGCGCTGGCAAGCATCGGTGCGATGCTGGTGTCTTCACGATACGCCACCAGCCCTTCGACGATATGCATCATGACCGCATCGGTATTGTCGTCGCGGTTGACGCCGGGGTCGGTACTGCGGATATCGCCATTGAGACCCACATGGATGACCTGGTCTTGCGCTACGGCCATGGGCACAGTGCATGTCGCCATCGCGACGACCAGCGCGGTCTTTACGTAATTATTCACGGGAGAACGACTCCTTGAAGAAGTATTCCGGTCAGTGGCGAAGGCCAAGGCAGGACCGGCATCAGAATGAGTGAATCCTTAGTTATTGTTGTACGGCCTGTTCTGAGTGCATCTAGCAGCGGTGTATCAGCCAAGGCTGCGCTTGTGGCGCAGCACCTTGGCGAAAAAGTCCTGGGCAGCCGGCATGGCCTTGATGCCCTGGTGGGCCACGTTGGGCAACAGGTCAAAGTGCACCTGTACGCCCGCGGCTTCGAAACTGGCCTTCAAGCTAGCCAGCCGTTCCGGACGTGTACGCCCGGCGGCGTTGGCGCCGACCATGTAGTGTTTTCCGCCTTCGCGGTGGGTGATCTCCCAGGTTTCGAGGTCGGAATCTCCCACCACCATGTGCACCGGTAGTTGCTGCAAGGCTTGCAGGTTCAGTGGTTTGCCGAAGCGCGCCGCGAAGTCCCGCACCCCTACCCACCAGTCCTGCTCGGCATCCAGCAAGGTCACCGATCCGGGCGCACCGATGGACGCCGCCCAGAGTTTCTCTGGGTGCAAGTAGCAGAATCGATGAGTGAATTGACCGCCACCGGAATAGCCAAACAGCGCGAAGGTATCGAAGCGACGACCATAACGTTTACCGACGCCGGCAATCATGTCGAGCAGGACCTGGTCGTAGCGGATATCGCCCTCGACCAACTGCTTGTATCCGTCCCCATTGCTATCTCCCAGAACACCGACCGGGAACAGCGGGGACAAAATCACGCAATCGTTCCAACGGCCAAATTCCGCGAAACCATTGCGATAGATCTCCATCGCCCGGGTAGAGCCGTGCAGCGAGACCACCAGGTCCACTGGCCGGGTGCTGTCTTCAATCGCCTCAGGCACGTAGAGGGTGTAGGCAAAACGGCTGTCTTCGGTGTGTGAATACACGGTGGTAGCACCGAGGTGGTACACGCTCTTGGCAGCACGCAGGGCTACTTGTTCGGGGCTGTTATCTACATTGCTCATTTGGAAAGTTCGCCGAGTCAGTTCGGCCATGATTATTGGTCGCAGGCTATAAAAAGAAAAACTAATTAAACTTTAATCTGAGTAAACAAAACCTTTACGATAAAGCGATACCCATGACTACGGCCCCCCCATGAGCAGTATTCGTTTTTTCAAGACTTTTATCGCCGTCGCCGAGTACGGTAGCTTTGCCGCCGCGGCCGACCGCGTCGCACTGACCAATGCCGCGGTCGGCCAGCAAATGCGTGCACTCGAAGAAGAGATGCGCCGACCGCTGTTCGACCGCAGCCAGCGGCAGATCAAGCTGAGCCGCGACGGCGTGTTGTTGCTGCCCAAAGCCAAGCGCCTACTGGCGGACTACGAGCAAATGATCGCCGAAGCCCCCGACGGCGTGGCGATGGAAGGTGAAGTGTCCATCGGCGGTATTACCTCCGGCATGGGCCTGCTCGCCAATTGCCTGGTGCAACTGAAAAAACTGCACCCGAGGATATCGGTCAACTTAATGACTGCCCGCTCCGACGAAGTGGTCAACCTGGTGCATGCGGCGAAACTCGACGCCGCGTTATTGATCGAGACCGCACGGCAAAACTTCGATGGATTGAGTTGGACCCTGCTCTACAACGAACCGATCGTCATGCTTGCCAATGCCACACAAACCGCCGGCATTGACGACGCGGTGGAACTGTTGAGGACCCAACCGTTTATTCGCTATGACCGGTCCACGGCAGTCGGCCGCAAGGTGCAGGCGATCATCAAGAGTGAATCCGTCGAGCCTTTGGAAATTCTCGAACTGAACTCCATCATCGGCATCGCCGACCTGGTTCGCCAACAAGTCGGTGTGGCTATCGTGCCCTTGCTGAAGAACTTTGACTGGCACAAAGACCCCAGCCTGCGGGTGCTGCCGCTGCCCGGCGACCTGGCGGTACGCCGGGTAGGGATATTGGAGCAAGGCACCAAAAGCGCGATTACCGGGGAGATTCGCAAGTTGCTGATGTCGGCTGTGGCGAAATGACCCCAAAAGAAAAACCCGCCAAAGGCGACGTTACTGACCGTTCGTGGAACGAAAGATGGTGCCGGAAGCCGGAATCTAATTTGGCCTAAAAACTGCCGTATTTACTTGATAAATGTGAAGTGTTTGTCGTTGTCACGCGATGTGGCGTTGGTCATCAGTAGGCCGCCTCATAGATGGCCAACGCGTCGGCTTCGCTGATTTCGCGCGGGTTGTTCACGAGCAGGCGCTGCTGTTGCATCGCATCTTTGGCCAGTTGGCAGAGGCTTTCTCCGGGAACGCCGGCATCACGCAGCGCCGTCGGTAAGTCGCAACGAGATCCCAATTGCGCTAATTCACAGACAAATTGTTCGGCGCGGCTGTGGTGATCACCGGCCTGTAGCCTTTCTCCCAGCAGGGGCTGCGCCAGTTCGGCGTAATCCGCCACGGCGGCTGGCAGGTTGAAGCGCAGCACATGAGGCAGCACCAGCGAATTCGCCAGCCCATGAGGAATGTGAAAATGCCCGCCCAGCGGGTACGCCAGCGCATGCACCGCCGCCACCGGTGCGTTGGCAAATGCCTGGCCGGCCAGGCAGGCACCCAGCAACATCGCCTGGCGCGCGGCCAGGTTACTGCCGTTGTACACGGCCTGGTCGAGGTTGGCGGCCAAAAGCCGTAACGCCTCTCGCGCCAAGAGGCTGGACAGCGGATTGCGCTTGAGCTTGCTGGTGTAGGCCTCGATCGCGTGCACCATGGCATCAATACCCGTCGCCGCCGTCACGGCTGGCGGCAGGCCTAACGTACAGACGGCGTCGAGTACGGCGAGATCCGGCAGCAACAACGGCGAGACAATGCCCATCTTGGTGGTGTCACCGGTGGTGACGATCGCGATCGGTGTCACCTCCGAGCCGGTCCCGGCAGTCGTCGGCACCTGAATCAGCAGCAAGCGCTGGCCCTTTGCTTTGTCGACGCCATACAACTCGGTGATCGGTTGGTCGCACTGCGGATGCGCCAGCAGCGCGACCAGTTTGGCCACGTCCATCGAACTGCCACCACCGAAGCCGACGATCAGGTCGGCACCGATATGCCGTGCCCGTTCCACGGCGGCGAGCACGCAGGCCTCGCTCGGATCCGCCGTCACGTCACTGAAGATCGCCACGGCAACTTTTGCGAGGGTGAAACCAGGCAACACATCGTCAAGCATGCCCAGGCGGGCAATACCCGGGTCGGTGACTATCAATACACGGCGCGCACCGCGTTCACTGCACAGATTGGCAAGGCGCGACGCGGCGCCGGTTTCGCAGAGAATCTGCGCGGTAGTGGCAAAGCTGAAAGACTGCATGTCAGCGACTCCTGTTTTTTGTAATACGTCTGCAATCAGCAACTGAAGTCGCTCGCGGGCATCGCCATCAAACAGTTCGCGCCACCCAACAATGCTTCCCGGTGTGCGCTTGCACGGGGTAATACGCGCCGCCAGTAGAAGTCAGCGGTCTGCAGCTTGGCTTGATAAAAGGCGCTTTCACCGGTGCCGTTAGTCAGGGTTTCACCCGCTCGAACCGCTGCCTGCAGCCAGAGCCCGGCCAGCAGGACGTAAGCCGAATACGCGAGGAACTCCACAGAGACCGCGCCGATTTCCTGCGGGTCCCGCTGGCAGGCCTCGATGATGGTCTTACCCAATGCGCGCCATTCCTCGAGGCGCTGACTGACTGCGCCCGCCATGTCCTGCAACGGGGTTTGCAGGCCAGCAGCATCGACGTGCAGAGCGAGCTCATCAATCAGCGCGTGCAATTCGGCACCACCATCGCCCATCAGTTTGCGCCGGACCAAGTCCAGCGCCTGGATGCCATTGGTGCCTTCATAGAGCTGGGTGATGCGACTGTCACGCATCAACTGCTCCATACCCCATTCGCGGATGTAGCCATGGCCGCCATAGATTTGCACGCCCAGGCTGGCGACCTCCTGGCCGACATCGGTGAAGAACCCTTTGACCATCGGGATCAGTAGCGCAGCGCGGCGAATGGCTGCGCGACGATCCTCGGGCTCTGGCGCACCGTGCTCCAGATCCAGTTGTCGTGCGGTGTATGCACCCAGCATCCTGCAACCTTCGGTGAGGGACTTCTGAGTCAGCAGCATGCGTCGCACATCCGGATGCACAATGATGGGGTCGGCGACTTTATCCGGCGCCACGGCACCGGTCAGCGAGCGCGACTGCAGGCGTTCACGGGCGTAGGCCAGGCCTCCCTGGAAAGCGGCTTCAGCGATCCCCAGCCCCTGCAACCCGACCTGGAATCGTGCATCGTTCATCATGGTGAACATGCAGGACAGGCCCTGATTCGGCTCACCAACCAGCCAGCCCTGGGCACCGTCGAAATTCATAACGCAGGTCGAAGCCCCCTTGATACCCATCTTGTGTTCCAGCGCGCCACAGCTCAGCGCATTGCGCCGGCCATCGGTAAGGATTTTGGGTACCAGAAACAAGCTGATGCCTTTCACGCCAGCTGGGGCATCGGGCAAGCGTGCCAGCACCAGATGAATGATGTTGTCCGTCAGGTCGTGCTCACCGCCGCTGATGAAAATCTTGCTGCCGGTGATCAGATAGCTGCCGTCGGAGTGAGGCTGCGCGCGGGTGCGCAGCAACGCCAGGTCGGTGCCGGCCTGAGGTTCGGTGAGGCACATGGTGCCGGTCCATTCGCCACTGACCATCTTGCCAAGCCAGGTTTGCCTGAGCGCTTCGCTGCCATGTCGGCGCACGGCCAGGACCGCACCTTCGGTCAACCCTGAATAGATCCGAAACGACAATGACGCCGCCATTAACATCTCGTGGACACAGGCCGACGCCATTTGCGGCAAGCCTTGTCCCCCGTAGGCTATCGGCCCGCTCATACTCGCCCAACCGTTGTCGACGTATTGACGATAGGCCTCGCGAAAGCCATCCGGCGTGCTGACTTCAGTACCGAACAACTGGCAGCCTTGCTCGTCGCTGTTGCGGTTGAGCGGGGCTATCACCTCTGCGGTGAAGCGCCCCGCCTCTTCCAGGATGCCGTCAAGGGTGTCTCGGTCCAGGTCCAGCCCCAGGCGGTAGCAGTGCCCAGTGACATCAAACATTTCATGCAACACGAAGCGCATATCGCGCAGCGGTGCCTGGTAGTTCATACGCGGCCCTCCACGACATCGGCAAAACGTTTGCCGCTGGCCATCAATCGGGGAATCAGTCGGGCGGGATGCCAATGCTCGCCGAAAAGACCTTGCAGACGTTCCAGTCGAGTCAGCAGGGAATTCATGCCCTGCTCATCCGCCCAGCGCATCGGTCCACCGGTTTCAACCGGAAAGCCATAACCGTTGAGCCAAACCTCATCAATGTCATGGCTGCTGGCCGCAATGCCTTCTTCGAGGATTTTCGCGCCTTCATTGACCAGTGCCAAAAGGCAGCGATCCAGAATTTCCCGCGCATCGATCTCGCGGCGGCGGTAGCCCAGTCCCTGAGACACCTTGAGTACACATTCGTCCACCAGTGGGTCATGCTCGGCCTGGCGACTGCCGGGAGCATAGCGGTAGTATCCCGCACCGGTTTTCTGACCCAGGCGCCCAAGTTCGCACAAGGCGTTGTCGACTTGCACCAAGGACGCGTCCATGCCCTGCCCGGCCAGTTGACGCGCGCGCCACTCTAGGTCGATGCCGACCACGTCATACATGCGAAACGGGCCCATGGCGAAACCAAACTGCTGCAGCACCGAGTCCACTTGTTGAGGCAACGCGCCTTCCAGGAGTAATTTTCGCGCCTCGGCCACATAGCTGCGCAGCATGCGATTGCCGATGAACCCGGGGCAATTGCCCGCCACCACCGCTACCTTGCCGGTTCGCTCGGCGAGCCTGAGAGCCACTTCGAGCACTTGGCTATCGGTGTCCTTGCCACGAACGATCTCCAACAGTTTCATGACGTGGGCAGGACTGAAGTAATGCAGCCCCAACACCTGTCGTGAACGCCCAGTGACCGCCGCAATCGCGTCGATGTCCAGCGCCGAGGTGTTGCTGGCCAGAATCGCCGTTGGCTTGAGGTGCACGTCCAGCGCGCGGAAGATTTCCTGCTTGAGCTCCAGGCTTTCGTACACCGCTTCGATCACCAGGTCCGCCTCGGCCAGTGCCGCGTAACTTTGCACCGGGCGTACTCGCTGGAGATTGGCGTCGGCCTCCATCTGAGTGATGCGGTGTTTACCCACCTGCTGCGACCAGGTTTGCTCAATCATGGTCAGGCCCAAGTTTTGTGTCTGGGTATTGCTCTCCAGCCACAGCACTGGCAACCCGGCGCTGGCCAGACTGATGACGATGCCCCGGCCCATGGTACCTGCGCCGATCACGGCGACCTGCTGGATATCGAAAGGGGTGCTCACGCGCGGTACTCCTTCATTGGCAAAAATGAACAGCCGTCACCCTAAGCAGGCTTCAAGTATTTTTGAAATTTCATTTTCATATGCCATATATTCTGATCATGAATATTTCAAACTTTGATCTGAACCTGCTGCGCGTGTTCGACATGTTGCTGCGTGAGCAGAATGTCTCACGCGCGGCGCAACGCCTGGCGTTGACCCAACCCACGGTGAGCAACGCCTTGGCGCGCTTGCGCGATACGTTGGACGACCCCCTGCTTGTGCGCGTCGGTCGGCGCATGTGTCCGACCCCTCGAGCGCTCGCGCTGGAAGGGCCTATTCGCGCTGCCTTGCAACAAATCGAGCAGACACTGTCCACCGATGACGCGTTCGACCCACAGCGCAGCCGTCGTCAATTGAGGATTGCCCTGACCGACTTCGTTGAACAATTGTGCATGCCGTCCTTACTGGCAAGCCTGCAAACTCAAGCGCCGCACCTGCGCATTGATGTTGCTCACCTGACTCCCAACCTGCCCGCCGAGGCGCTGGATAGGGGCGAACTGGACATGGTGCTGGGCCGTTTCGATCACGTACCGGCACGTTTCACCCGCCAGCTCTGGCGCAGTGAAACACTGCGAGTCGCGGTCTGTCAGGACCATCCGCGACTGAATGACGGCCTGGACCTGCAGCGCTTCCTGCAATTGCGCCACGTCTGGGTCCATGGTGGCCAGACCCGAGGCATGGTCGACCAATGGCTGGCGGAGCAGAACCTCGTGCGAGAGATCGTCTACACCACGCCCAATTATCTGCAAGCCGCGCATCTGGTGGCTGCGACCGAACTCTGTGTCGTGTTGCCGACGCAACTGGCACTGCAGTTCGCCCGGCTGCTGCCCCTGAAGCTGTATGAACTGCCGTTCGCGCTGCCGCCCTTTGATCTGGAGCTGGTACGCCTGACGCATCGCCAGCACGACCCGGCGCTGACCTGGCTTGAGGCGCAGGTCCTGGCGATTCAACCGAGTTGAACCATTACCCAATACGATGGCTGGCATACCGCTCTGGTATAGGCTACGGCTCGAACCGCTCCCTACAGTGGATCGCCCAAACAATAACAAGGACTGCTCCATGCTTTTTCCACAGCCTTTGCTCACCCTTGCCCTGCTGGCACCGCTTACCAGTCTCGCCGCCACACCTGATATACACGCGATCACCTCAAAGGTTTGACTGATTGATGAGTTGTCTAACGCAACCAAGTTGTAGCGTTTGGCAGCCATGTAGATCAAACAGGTAAGTGCCAAGCTCCATTTCCAACAATCGAATTTGCCGGCTAAAGGAAGGGCTTTTCAGTCTACTCTCGCTCTTAGTTCAAGCCGCGCCTCTTGTCCTGGTGCCAGCACTAGACTGTCCTCCAAGCATCTCGCAGCCTCGATGCACAGGAATTCCCTTCCTTCGATTCTGCTGACATCACTGAGCGGCATGCTACCCGGATGCCAAACTACAGTGTTCATATTGCTGGCCCCATCAATACGCAAGCGACGTTGCCAAACCGGGTCGCTGAGGTGCATCACTGCGCCTTGTCGATAAGCTCGATGATGCTCATTCACTATTCTGACGGTTCCCTTCTGGGTAAACGCTTCCTGTGTGAACAGGTCATGTACCTGAGCCCCCTCTAGACCATCCAGGGTGACTTCCAGAACATCCGCTACACGCCAGTACGCATGCAAGGCATGGCTCAGAACACAGGGCTCCGAGTCACGGTGGCTAGTGATGAGTTGCAGATGGAGTTCATCACCCAATACTGCCTTCAGTTCAACTCGCCAATCGTGCATTTCCAGACACCAATGCAACTGGACCCCCTGACTATCTGCTTGTTTTTTGATTAATTGCCAGTCGGTGAGCCGGGCCCATCCATGATGAGGTAAGCCACGCTCTACAGGGTGGCGACCAAACCAAGGCCAACAGACTGGCACGCCGCCCCGAATTGCCCCAACTTTAGGCCAGTGTGTGGCACACCATAGCAACGACCGCTCTCCACGCGGACGGAAATGTAAAAGCTGCCCACCCGTTCGACTGAACACGGCTTCGCAGCGCGGATGCTGAATCAGAAGAAGCTCGCGCCCCTGGTGCTCTGTCCAGCGAAAAAGTTGATGGTTGTTTGATCGCAACAGTCGGATCAAAGTGTTTTCCCAATCGCCTTCAAGCGAAGGGCCTGTAGGATGAGCGAGACTCACGATAAACTTCCCGCCACATTCAAAATGGATACAACCCGCTCATGAAGCACGACTTTTCCCCCGTAATTTTCTTCCAAAGCAGTCGCCAAACCTGCATTACTGGATATGACATGTTGGCGTTGTTTGAAAACTGAAAAGAGATTATTTACCGAGCCATAAAAACCAAGCTAATCAGCATCCTGACGAGTTAGCAAAAGCCAACCCGACACTGAACCGGACACGGCACAACAACACCATACTCCCCCACTAAGCACAGGCTGAGTCGGAGTTCGCCCATTCAGTCAAACGCCGATTTACAATACGCCGACACATCTAAGTAGCTCGATAACACCGCAGAGCCATGTCTTTTAAGCGACAACCGCATGCTTGCCATGCTCCCTTGAGATAAATAACACTGTTTAAAAACCACATAAACTTGCACATTATTTTTCTTAATCAGTAACGGCATGTAGTTCTCAGGTCAGTTACGATAATTTCGGATGATTGAGCGCATCGCCAGAGAGCTCAGGATCTATTCCTGGAATCAGCGAACACCGCTGGTTCGCAGTACACTCGGTGTGAACTGCTTGCGGTTGAAATCAAGATCAAACTGGTAGGCGTTCATCTGTTCATTGTAGAGACCATGTACCGTATAACGTCCGGACTGCACGTCGTAATGGGCCTCAGCATTAAACAATGGCATCTGCTGGTCATAGAAGAAACTGGTATGCCCCTCGGAAACGCGCCACAGATTGCCACGACTGTCATACGCATCCGCTTCAGCGGCCTGCCAGCTGTCCTCTTCGATATACAGATCGCGCCGCGAGTAAACATGTCGCTGCCCCGGCTTGAGCGTGGCGGTTACGTGCCAGACTCGGTGCAACTCGTAACGGGCGTGCTCGGGGTTCAGATGACCCGGCTTAATGATGTCGTCATAGCGCAGCTTGGGTGAGCCCAACGGGTAGGCGTTGTAGGGAATGTACAACTCCTTTTTACCCACCAGCTTCCAATCGAAGCGATCGGGGGCGCCATTGAACATGTCAAAATCGTCCGTGGTCCGCATGCCCTCGGCAGCAGGGCTGTCGTAGGCAACCTGCGGAGCTCGTCGTACGCGACGCTGATCAGCGTAATACTGCCAGGCCATTCGCGGTTCCTCGATCTGGTTGATCGTCTCATGCACTAATCCTACATTGCCGGCCAGACGCAACGGGGACAGGACCTCCTCGCGAAAGAAGTAGAGAATGTTTGCCATCTCACCCGGACTGTAATCGGATAACCCTTGCGGATAGACAAGTTGCTGCTCGATCAGGCTCGGTGTGAAGCTGCCGTCGACCTGCGGCGAGGCTTGCACCACCAGACGCTGGAAGGACCGCCCACGGTAGCGACCAATATGGTTCCAGATGACCTCCAGACCGTTTTGCGGAATAACGAAGGGCAAGCCGCTGCTGCGATAATTCTGCAGGGCATCACCATTGTTCTCCAAGTGGGTATCGGCTGCGTTCAGGCGGGTGCTGTCCAGATACTTCTGCGGCAGGCTGACCGAACGGCGGCTTGGATAAACCGGGATCCGATAGCTGTTTGGGTAGCGCTTGAACAACGCCAACTGCCCAGGAGTCAGCCTGCCTTTATACTGCTCGACGTTCTGCGCTGTGATGGTGAACAGTGGCTTGTCGTTGGCATAGGGATCTGGAAGAAACCCATTGGCGTCGCGCCGACCGCTCGCTTTCGGTAAACCGCCGGTCCAGGGCGGAATAGTGCCATCGGCATTACCGGTACGCTCGGCACCAATGGGGGTAAGGTCCTTGTCGAGTCGGCTTACCTGATCGACCGGCACCGCTGCCAGCGACTGGGTAACGAGCAGGCTCAAGCCCAGGCCAATGGCCTGAGTCTGTTGGGTACAACTGATCATCAGGGGCTCCTTATCAGGTGTTTAGACTCTGGCGCCACGGTTTGATATTTGATTCACAACATTGAATGTACAGTTCGAACTTACGGAGCCATTGCCAAATATGCACCTAGCGCATCGGAACACTAACTAAAAGAGAGCTAAAAGCACCAAACCAATACAGCAAACAGGGACTAAATTACACCCATTACCCCCATTATCTCTGATGGCAAACCATACTATTGAATACTGACTGCTACTTCCCCACCGAATTCAACTACATCAAAACAGCTGAATTCGGCAGGGTCCTCATTTGCTATCGCTGCGAGCGTGTGTCGTCTGCATCTGGAAAATAAATCCGCCCCTCTTGTTCCGCCTTTAGCTTGGCTGGAGTATCTGCCAGCTGGTCGTTGAATCTGTCCAAACGGTTAGGTTCTACCAGCCACTGATCGGGAAACGGGGCCGCACCTGGGCCTTCACGATGACGCCGCACCGCACCTCTTGAGTATCTCTCAGTGAAGGGCACTACGTGCTTGCCATCGGCATTGGCCATTTGTTCGAACAATGCCTTGCGCAGAGCAGTCTTGGTTTCCAGATAACGTGGTTCATCGATCAGATTGTGCATCTCACGCGGATCACTTTCCAGATCGTAGAGTTCCTCGATGTCCCATATACCCTGGTACTGGATGTACTTCATTTGATCGCGCTGGATTGCAAAAGTGGTTGGTGTCATCGGATAGGTCCATTCCCAGTAGTACTCGTAGACAAAATCCGGGACTTTCCAGTCCCCAACCGGCAGCCGTCCACTCGCGACCTCCAGTACGCTTTTTCCTTCAAATTGAGGCGGCGCCTCAACACCCGCGACATCCAGGAGTGTCGGGGCAATATCCAAGTTACGCACCCTGACAGGATTAGTAACTCCCGCAGGAATCAGTCCAGGCGCATACACCACCAATGGTACTTTTATCGAACCCTCATAAGCATTACGCTTGTCAATCAAACCATGGTCACCGATCAAATAACCGTTATCACTATAGAACACCACCATCGTGTTCTTTTCGAGGTTATTCTTCCTTAAGTACTCCATAATCCGACCTACACTATCATCCACGGGGGATAACGTGGCGTAGTAATCTTTCAAGTAATCCGTCATCTTCACATTCGAGTGATAGAAAAAATCCAGGCCGTGCCAACTGTTACGCTGGTTCTGCACCCACATCGGTTTACCGATCTTATTCTCCGGCGTATCGACGGCGCTCTCCGGAAGTTTAAAAGTGGCATCTTTATATTGCCCCTTATAACGCTCCGGAGGCCTCGGGAAATTATGCACTGCTTTATGGCTAAGATAGAGAAAGAACGGCTTTGACGTATCGCGCTCTTTCTCCAGCCAATGCATCGCATAGTCAGTAAGTTCGTCGGTGATATAACCTTTTTGAGGTACCACCTTGCCATCGACATTAAATGTATGTACAACCCCGGCCTTCATCGCTGCAGGTGACAAGAAGTCAGTCGGAAAATAGTTCCCCTGCCCCTTGAAGCTCACCCACTTGTCGAAACCAGGACGCGGCTCATCGGTTTCAGCCCCCATGTGCCACTTACCGATTAAGGCCGTCTGATATCCCGCTTGTTGTAAGTAACGTGGAAAGAAAGTCAGACCTTTCTCTGATGAATTGTTGTTATCGATCACTCCATGAGTCCGCGCCGTTTGCCCTGTCAAAATCGTCGCGCGGCTCGGAGAGCAAAGCGCCGAAGTGACCACGGCATTGGGAAAATAAGCCCCTCCCTTGGCTAATTGATCGATGTTGGGAGTCTGCAACCCTGGCTGCAAGAAACCCATACCGTCAAAACGCAAATCGTCGACCAGAATAAAGACCATATTGCGCGGTGGTGTTTTTTTATCTGTTTCCCTTGCCAAGGTCATTGGGCTGACACTTAGCATCGTCGCGAAAGCAGCGATAGCTACTCCCAGCAAATGTTTCCGCGGTTTCATGTTGTTTCCTTCTTCCGCCGTAACAACGTATTAGCAATCGAATGGGTTGCGATGCTGACCCAGATAACTACTTGTATTCGTGTCTCCAGTCGACTCGCCGTGAGCCAGCGGAGGGATCAATCGACGAAACGCTGTTCCACCAGATCTGTCGTTGCCGTCAAAAGTAGCGCCTGCGCAGATTCGCCCAGCGCCACACGATATTCACCCGCATTAACGTGCCACTGATTGGACGCTGTGTCGAAACGTGCTAGCAAGCGTGGGTCTGCCTTGACCGAAACCCGACGAGACTCACCTGGCTCAAGCTCCAATCGCTCGAAACCTAATAAACGAACTCGTTTGTCACCTGCCGCGTCGGTGAGGTAGAGCTGTGGAACATCAATACCCTTACGCTTGCCCGTATTCGTCACGGTGAAACTCGCCGTGATCGTCTCTCCCCCACTGACTTTAAGATCATCGAAAGCGAAACTGGTGTAGCTCAGTCCATGACCAAAAGCGAACAGGGGTTTCTCGTCCTTCTTTGCAAACCATCGATAGCCCACTTCGGCCCCTTCCGAATAGTTGACCGTCAGCGGGGTGCCGAACGGCGTACCGAAGCCAGGAAGTTCAGGCCGTGGTGTTTGTCCGATATCAGCTGGAAACGTCATCGGGAGATGGCCGGATGGGTTGACCTGGCCGGTTAGAACCTCGGCGATCGCCTGCCCTCCCGCCTGCCCCGGGAACCAAGCCTCGACAATTGCTTTAACCTTGGTGTGCCATGGCATGGCCACTGGATTGCCAGTCTGCAGAACAACGATGGTATTGGGATTGGCGCTTGCAATGGCGTCAATCAACGCATCCTGACCAAAAGGCAGGGACAAATCAGGACTATCGAACCCTTCAGCCTCGTGGCGCGTTGCGAACAAGACGACTACATCAGACTGCTTGGCGAGTATGGCGGCCTCCACGGGGAAAGCGCCTGAATCATAGGTGATGCTAGCCTTCGGCATCAGCTTCTGCAGCTCCGACTTTGGTGCCGATGGGAGGAAACTCTGTTTGCGTTGGTTCGCCATCAACCCTTGTCCGCCCACAGGTATGACCGTGGCAAAGCCGCCCCGCGGGATCACTTGACTCGAACCAGCGCCGGACAGAACGCCGGTGTCTGCCAAACCACCGATCACCGCGATACGCATCGGCTTTTCGCTTTGAAGGGGCAATATTGCTTCGTTTTTCAGCAAAACGATCCCCTGTCTCGCCACCTCAAGTGCAATCTGGTTATGCTGATCCAGATCGATAGGGGTTTCTTTGACCGGCTTATCGACCCCCACTGCGTAAATCGAGCGAAGGATCCTTTGCACCATATCCGAAAGACGCTTATCGGGTAGTTTGCCCTCGGCATGGGCTGCCTGAAGCGGTTCATTGAACCACTCCTTACCCCAGGCAAGCTTGTCCAACTGGGCCCCGGACTCCTGATCTAGCCCCTTAAGTGCATAGGACCAGTCCTGAACCGCGCCCCAGTCGGACATGACCCAGCCCTTATACGCCCAGCTCTTTTTCAACACATCATTCAACAGATGTTCATTACCACAGGAATATTCGCCGTTTACCTTGTTGTAGGCACACATGATCGATCCGGGCTGGGCCAGTTCTATCGCCATCTGGAAAGCCAAAAGATCCGACTCTCGATGTTCAGCCGCATCGATCACGGCATTGAGCCAATGCCGGTTGGTTTCGTTGCCGTTCAGTGAGAGGTGCTTGACCATAGAGATAACCCCTTCGCTCTGGGTACCATTGATCGTACCGGCGGCAATACGCGCACTGAGCAGAGGATCCTCCGAGATGTATTCGAAGTTTCGACCATTGCGCGGATCGCGCGCCAAATTCATGCCTCCACCGAGCAGTACATTAAAACCTTTGGAGCGAGCCTCTCTACCCAGCATGGCTCCTGCTTCTTTAGCAAGTTGCGGATTGAAGGTCGCCCCTAAAGCGAGTCCCGCCGGCAATGCCGTCGCTGAGTCACCGGTTCTGAAGTTGTGGGGGTTGGTCACTCCCAAACTGGCATCAGTCATGGATAACGCAGGGACACCCAAGCGCGGCACGCCTGGTACATGGCCCGCACCCACCGGCACCTGATCTGAAACCCGCTGATCCCTCCCTCCGAACACAAGATGAACAGGCATAAGGCTATAGAGGAGCGAATATCGCTCTGCATTGGTCATACTCTGCTCGGTTTTACGGGCTCGATCATCCGCCGACGAGTCTTGTTGGGCTGAAGCGGCGAGCCCAGCTTGGGTGAACGAAAGCAATAAGCTTGCACTTACTGCAATGCCGGTCTTCTTATTGTTTTTCTTCAACATGAACGCTCCCATACTTGATATATCGATGCGATGAACGCTTTTGATAAGCGAACACCCGACCGTCACCCCTTCCAGGGATGTTCGACCATTTATGAAATGGCCACGCAGTGACCATCCTTTCTCTCTTCTATCGCTTCGGGCTAGGACGACGCACGCCAGACACAGCGAAAACCAACATGACAAGTTGAAGTGTCATCGGCTTGCGGAATACGCGCGGCGGGGCGATATCGCTGGCAATAGTTCGGTGCGCAAAGATGCGATCCACCTTTGAGCACCTTGCGACCTATGCGTAGGTTGGGAGTATCGGGATCGTAGCTGTCCTCTACCCGACCACCACGTGGATTGCTCGGTACGCAACAATGCGCAGTCGGTGGCAATCCTGCCGAGGGCGATGCAAACCAGTCGGCTGTCCACTCCCATACGTTACCGATCATGTCGAACAGACCGTAGCCGTTGGCTGGGAAAGCCCCTACCGGCGAGGTCCTTTCCCAACCATCTAGCAGTTGGTTCTCAACGGGGAAGCGGCCTTGCCAATAGTTCGCAAGCATCTGTCCATCCGGGGCGAGACAGTCACCCCAGGCGAAATCAAATCCATCGTTGCCACCGCGAGCCGCATATTCCCATTCCGCTTCGGTCGGCAACGCTTTACCAGCCCAGGCAGCGTAAGCTTCAGCATCCACATAGACGATATGGACGACCGGATGGTCTTCCAGCCCCTCAATCGAGCTTCCCGGCCCCAGCGGTTCTCGCCACCAGGCGCCGAAACAGAAGATCCACCATTGCGCCGGGCTTACCAGGTTCACGGAAGGCTTCGGCGGCACAAAAACCAGGGAACCAGCTTTGGCCATCTCCAGTGGCATACCGGGATAATCCTCAGGATCCGGAGCGCACTCAGCGAAAGTCTTGTATCCAGTGGCCTCCACGAAGATGGAGAACTGTCGATTGGTGACCGGTGTGGCATCGATCCAGAACTCATCGACATGCACTTTGCGGACAGGTCGCTCTTCAGGATAGAAGCGATCAGAACCCATTCTGAAAATGCCACCGGACAGGTAAACCATGCCTTCCGGGGGACTGGTGTGCATTACCATGTACTGCCTCTCCTATCTTCATTGCGCAATGTCAGGTCCCATTTTTCAGCGGTTCTTTGCGCTGAGCAGACTCAATGAACTCGCCCGTTTAGAAATAGCTCTGACGAGCACGTTTCGATGGTTTCGCCAGAGCTTGGCGCATACTCTGGTCGCTCAGCGAACACCACCTTGGCGCAACTTCCCAGGCGAAAAGTCCGCCGGAGACAACGATGCATTGAAATCAAACGGCACCTCCTCGTTTGCCAAGCCGCCGATGTTGTAACGCCCGGAAATCAGGTCATACGTCGCCCCGCCCGTCACCCACACCAAAGGCTGGTCGTAGTAATTGATGGTATTAGCTTCACCAACCCGCCAAATTTCACCACGGTTGTCGTAATGGTCGGCGACTACGATCTGGTATGTGTCTTCGTCCAGGAACAGATCGCGTTGTTTGTAAATGTGCCGCTGGCCTTCCTTCAGCACACCACGCACATGCCATACCCGGTGTAATTCGTAGCGCAGGAGCTCTGGATTTACATGACCAGGTCGAATGATGTCACTGTATTTGTTCGTCTTGGAAGCAAGGCGGAAGCTGTTGTACGGAACATACATTTCCTTTTTGCCAATCAGTTGCCAGTCATAGCGATCAGGCGCCCCGCTAAACATGTCGTTATTATCGGTAGTCGTCAGTCCGTCATTCGACGGGTTGTCATACGCAATCTGCGGTGCACGCCGAACTCGGCGCTGACCCACTGCATAGTTCCATGCCAAGCGTGGGGTATTCACTTGATTGACGGTGTCATGCACCAGCGTCGCTCCACCCGCCTGACGTGCCGGCGCAAGAGTAGACTGCAATGTGTACACCAGAATGTTGCCATTGCTTTTGCTGTTGTCGGTGACATCCTGATTGAACAGAATGATGTCCGACAGCTTTGTCAATACGTAGTCGCCGTTGATCTGTGGTTGTGCACTGGCGAAGTTGCGCTTAATACCGACTCCCCGGTAACGCATCAGATGGTTCCAGAGCACCTCCAGCCCCGAATGCGGGATAGGAAACGGCACGACATTCTTGGCATCGGCAACACCATTACCATCCTCCACAAGCTTGGCGTTGAGCGCATTGAGTTTGACCGCTTCGTATACATGCTCTGGATAAGAGGCTGAACGACGAGTGGGATACACCTGCAGTTTCCAGGTTTTCGGATAGCGTTTGAGCATCGCTATCTGACCGGGACTGAGCTTGTCGGCGTACCTGTCGGCATTGGCTGCGTTGATCGTAAGCAGCGGCTTGTCGGCGCCAAAAGGATCCTTGTAGCCCATCACAGGATCGTACGCGTCGACACGCTTGGCCAGACCACCGTCCCATGCAGGGATAGTTCCTTCAGTATTGCCCGCCCTCTCTCCCCCTATCGGGGTGAGATCCTTCCCGAGTCGAGCAGCCTGAGCGGCATCTACTTGGGCGTATGCCATCGAAGATGCCAGCAATGCGGAAATCAACACGCCGGTAGACAGAAATTCCAGTCTGAACATGATAGGCCCTCAAAAACTATATTTAACATTGAAGGAAAGGTAATCACGATCACCAGTAGCACCGCCGGTGAAGTCGACATACCGAACACCAAAAGAGAGCGCGTCCAGATAACTCGCGTCGACCCCTACCGAAGTACTCCACGCTCGCTCGCTGAGACCGTTGGTTAAGGTAGGTGCCACACCATTGAATGCTCGAGCATGGCTCAACGACGGAATGACGTTGATTCCCCTGAATACGTCGTTATAGGTCATTGAGACACTGGCGGTAGCGCCATATGCGCTGCTTGTAACATCCCCGTAGTCCAAATCTGTCTCGAGCCCCATCACTCGGTTAGCCACCAGTTCGGCGATGTAAGTTGTCGAGTTGGAGCCGAGCACTCCACGTCCGGTTCGGATAGTCCCAAGCGAAGCCTGATACATGTCCTTCTCTCGGTAATTCTCGACTCTCGCCCCGTAGGGAAGGCCTGCCGGATCAAGTAGCGCCGCCCCTAAAATAGTGCCGGTTGTCAGGTTGATGGGGGCATCGGGCTGATAGCTCACCTCACCAAACAGCGATTGCCCACTGAAAATGTTATCGCCCCCAATGGTGGTATTGAAACTGAGGCCATACAGTTCGCGATTTTCCAGATACTCGGCATAGTAGGTCCCAGTACTAGGAACAGGCTGGGTACCTAACCTGCGGGAAACGGTCGCTCCAAGCCGCGGTAATTGATCGCTGAAACGCAGGTAATACAGTCCAAATTCAGTGTCATTAAGCGCTGGTGCAAACCATCGCAAGGCGACACCAAACTGCGCTGCCGAGTCCGCTTCAATATCCGGCGCTCGCGGGACGAACAAAAAGGGAGAAGCGCCGGGAACAGAGGGGTTATCGAATGAGCCGACCGCTAGATAATCACAGCCATCGTCGAAAACATCTGTGGTCGAAAAATAGGACCCACAGGGGTCAAGCTTGGTTTTATCGTTAGCCCAAGCTGGCTGATAGTAACTTTCAAATGTGAGACTTTCGCTTAATTGATAAGAGGTATAGATCTTGAAGGTCGGCATCAACGACTCTTTTACCTCCGACCCTGGAGCGCGCAGCGCATTGAGGTCGATGGGATTGCTCGCATTAATACCGTTGCGATAATACAGCCCCTCGCCCCAGTTGATGACTTGACGCCCAACTCGAGCATTGAGACTACGCTCACCGAACATCCAGCTACCGTACACAAATGCATCTAATAACTCCGCGTTGGATCCAGCCTCATCTAATCCACCCGCTGTTATTTGCCGATGTCGACGATTGTCGTCCATCAACTCGAAATCGTAGAACGCACGTCCGCGCAAAAAAAGTCCGTACTGGTCATGCCACTTCAACCCTAGCTCTGAGACGATCTTTGCTACTTCTGAAAATAGATCGCCCTTCTTGAAGTTCAGGTCGCCATCATCAGAATTGATTCGCTTGGGGTTCGTTCCCGTACCGCCGTTAGCGGCGGCAATCAACTTCTTGTCCTGTCCCTCGGCACGATAGTTGACGCCGTAAGAAATGGTGGTATCGAGAGACCCCACCCAATCCCCTGAGCTGAATTGATAAGCGTGTACAACTGAGAACGGTAGTGCGACAAGTACCGCCCCAACAGCTGCGGCCAAATTTGAGTAATGACCGCTTCGCCGATTTGGAATCGCTTGTATAGAGCCAGAGGACGACCTGCATCCAATTGCATTCATCTTCACCACCTTTATTCTTGTTTTTGTAATTCCGGCGATTCAGGCACGAACCTGACCCGTTAGCCTCTTGATTACTCTGCTAGTCCTGGAAAGGACTGAATCAATTACTTGGACGCTTTTAGTATCCGATCGAAACCTGGCTCTGCCTTGGCGACCGACTGCTCGAAATCCGAGGCACTACGCAGGAGACGTTCGACGATGGCTGGCTCATTGGCCGCCTGATCATATTTTTCACCTGGGTCGCGACCCAGGTGGTAAAGGGTCGGTTGGGGCAGCTTTCCATTTCGTCCGCCGAAATGTGCACTCGCCTCATAGATATTGAGTTTCCAATCACCGTCTCGCCAGGCCATCAGCTTGCCGCCCAAGTAATAAGGCATTGTGTGGCGCGGACTATCCTTTCCGTCTTTGAGAGTCACAGAGAGATCAACACCGTCGAGTTCAGTGACGGGTAACTTGGCACCGGCCATCGCCACAAATGTGGGGAGCAGATCGTAGGTGGAACCAATGCCATGCACGACAGAAGGCTTGATGGTACCCGGCTGCCAGAACAATGCCGGCACCCGCACTCCCCCTTCGTATGTGGACTTCTTGCCCTCACGCAGAATACCTGTCGAGCCGGACAGTGCCTCGAACCATAACCAAGGGCCGTTGTCGCTGACGAACACGACCAGCGTATCCTTGTCGTTTCCACCACTTCGCAATGCTTCGAGTACTCGACCGACACTGTGATCAAGTTCCGCGATCGCATCCCCCAGACGTCCGCCCTTGCTCTTGCCCTCAAACTCGGGCCCAGCGAAGTGCGGTAAATGCGGCTTTTCGTATCCAACCCAGACGAAAAAGGGCTGAGCGTGTTTCTTGCCCACGTAATCGACGACTTGATCTGTCAACCGACGGTTGTAGGTTTTCTGGTCGATAGGGCGTTCCAGTTCCTGGTCTTTGTAGCGAGCCTCAGTACCCGCCCCTACCCGCTTGCTGGTGATGAGCGGGGTATTCCACAACTCACTCCTAGGCTGGCTGAAATTCGCAGTTGCCTGGGCAAGGTATTCGCCAAAGATTTTCTTGAGCGGCTCACCGCTCATTGCTCGCTTGCGTAGTTGTTCATTAGTCACGCCACCAACGAAATAAGCATCGTTGGACATAGGCGTTCCCCACCACTCATCGAATCCAACCCTGGTCGGATAGGCCCCTGCGGAATCTCCCAAATGCCACTTGCCAAACAAGGCAGTGCTATAGCCATTACCCTTCAGCACTTGGGCGATCGTGGCCTCCTTGTCCAGGAACCTGTTCGGGTCATTCTCGACCACCACGGAATTGGTCACACCGTATAGCCCTGTTCTGGTTTCGACTCGCCCCGTGAGCATGGCACCACGACTCGGCGAGCAGATCGGCGAACTCACATAGAAGTCGGTCCAGCGCTGGCCCTCTTGCGCCATGCGATCGATATTGGGGGTTTCGAACACCGGGTGACCATAGCTGGAGAGATCACCCCAGCCCATGTCGTCGGCAATCAACAGGACAATGTTTTGTCGCGCGGAGTTCGGCGCAGTTGGCGACGCCTGGGCTTGCATCACCGCGTTCAGGGCGCAGAAACCCAGTACTGCGACCGCACAACACCTTTTGCGAAATGGTAGGAGCTCACCTGAGACAGGACGCGAGGGAAATGTGATGTCTTTCATCGCTGGAACCTTTTAATTATGGCGCTAAGCCGCTCAACTGATGCATCACTTGATTGCTCCCTGCAGCAGCGTTCAAGCTCTGAAGCAATCGGAACAGAACACGCCTTTATTGTTGTTATGGTCACTTTCCAGGTCTGCCCTGGCCATCTGCCACGTGCTCCACGAAGGAACCATGGCTGTCTTGCAACAAAAAAATTTATCCGACTGGATAAATATGTCGATTGTCGTGTACATTGTCAACATCTGGAATGGCGAGTAAAAACGTTCAGCCAAGGTGAACGACCATCAGGAGGAAAGTCGCAATGCACGTGCCTCGAGTTACAAAACAGGACCGAAGCGAGCAAACTCGCGCACACATCCTGGAAATAGCGCTCGAAGAGTTCTCCTCCCATGGTTTTGAAGCGGTCAGTCTCAGGGACATTGCTGACCAGGCGGGAGTAAATCACGCGATGATTCGTTACTACTTTGGCAGCAAGGATGCGCTCTGGAAGGAAAGCACCACTTACCTGTTCCAACGCCTACGCGAAGAGTTGCCTCCTCTCGATCTATCCACCGGGGATGCAAATCTCGACGATCTTAAGGAATACGTGCGCAACTATGTTCGATACTGCGCACGCCATCCCGAGCACGCGCGGCTGATGGTCCAGGAATCCATTGCAGGATCCGAGCGTTTGAAGTGGGTCGCGCAAACCTTCATCCGCCCGGCCCATGAAAGTACGTTGCAGATGATTACCAATGCCCAGCAAGGGAACGGTATTGGCAATATCGACCCCCTGATGCTTCTGTACATGATCGTCTCGGTTGTGCAGATGCCTTATCTGCTGACGGCAGAATTAAAGTACACCCACGGTCGCGATGCACTGGCACCAGAAGCCATCGAAGCCCACGCCGATGCTGTGATATGGCTCTTTTTTCGGACCTAACCAGACTCCAAAGTGCCGCTCGGCTTGCAACCATTTCGCAACGTTTCCAGGTCGATTTGTTACAAGCCGAGTGATGAACTGTGATGACAGTCAAGTGCGACGCTAAAGCGCGCTTCTTAGTGTCAATAGAGCAGGCGTGCCAACCTATAAGCTGCTGAAGGTAGCTCCGAAGGTTAGCAGTTTAATTTTTCGATAGTGGTAGTAGCTGCAAATTCAACTATGTCTCAACAAACAAACAATCATAAGAAGGAAGGATCATGAGTATTTCCAAAATTACCGGTGCGGTGGTGCTTGTTATGGGGCTTTCGCTTCAGTCGATGGCGTTCGCCGAAAACACTCCCACGTACAGCACAACGGCAACGCCAATAAGCGAATTGCTGGATAACCCCAAGACACGTGTAGTGATGGACCGCTATTTCCCCTCCCTGGCAGATCATCCGCAAGCAAGTATGTTCCGTGGAATGACTTTAAAGGACATTCAGCCATTTTCCGACGGACGTATCCAGGACAAGCAGCTCAAAGCGGTTGATCACGACTTGGCAAAATTGAAGTAATAGATGAGTTTATCCTCATTGTTCCGCCAATTTTGACGCGCATGTAAACACCCCACTTTCGATGATGTCCCGATTATGTGGTGCGCCACATAATCGCTGGACGGCACTGGCCTAAACGTCAACATTGATACACATGCAACGGCATTGGCAGGCATGCGGCACAACGGCAACCGGCTCTGCACCGAGAATGACGTGCCTTGCGTCACCTCCACGACCTGTATGTTGGCCTTCGGCCTGCTCCTGGGCTTCAGCCACCCCTTAGCCCCCAGCTTGAGACCATCGGGCAAACTTGCGGCGGTCACCTCCGGATCCCAGTCCTCAGTGGGCAGCGTCCTGATACAGACGGAAAACGCGATCAGGCTCGGTTTTGATCTCAATGGACGCTTTGATTTGCATGGCTCGTTACTTGGGCCATGTATAGAAACGAGACAGTAAATATATTTACTGTTCGGAGCTAGCTGGAAAACGCTCAAGAGCCTAGCAGCGGCCCCTCACTCTCCTAAATGCTGGATTACCCCGAATAGCGCCATAACTGCGCTGCTGGATGCTCGGAGGATTAACTGAACTGGCTCGCCAGCATTTCCCGTACGGCACTTACCAATTGAGATTCACCAGGACGAGGGGGTAACAGACTGAACTCAACATCCGGCAATACCGGTAAATGTTGCGCCGACCGGTAGACCTCCGCCCCCATCGGCACAGCGGATGCATTCAAACAAGCAACACCCAACCCAGCCAATAACGCTGATTGCAGCCCCGCGACTCCGGACGCCGAATGCGCAACCACATAGGGCACCTCGTAAGCCTCCAAGGTCTCCCTGGCGAGGCGCTGTAGGCTGCATCCCTGCGGCAGTACCAAAAGTGGCAACGGGGTATTTTCCTCCCGCTCAGCCTCGAACCCCGCGACCGACACCCAACGCAGCGCCTCCCGTCGAACCGGCAAGCCCTCAGGCAGGCTGCGTCCGTCGAGAATTCGCATTGAAAGGCCGATATCGAATTCACCCGAATCCGCCCCGCTCTCGATTTGCATGCTCTTGCGTACCGACACATGCAGGCGAAGGTGCGGATAGCGTACTCGCAGTTTCTTCAGTAGGTCGGCGATCGAGCTGGGCAGGAAGTAGTCGGTGATGGCGAGCCGCAACTCACCGACAAAGGTCACGCCACGCACGCTTTCAAGGGCACGATCACTCAAGGCAAGCATGTCTCGTGTATGTACCAATAAACGTTCGCCAGCCGGTGTCGGTCTTACGCCTTTTTTACCCCGCTCCAGCAACGTGACCCCGGTGAAGGCCTCGAGCTTGCGCAATTGCTCGCTTAACGCCGATTGCGACCGACACAGCTTAGGCGCGGCCTCCGAGAGGCTGCCTGACTCCATCGCAACCGCGAAGGCTCGCAAAAGTTCTAGGTCAAAGGGGCGCATGCTCATCCTGCTGTTTTTCCGAAGGATACGATCATATCTTCCGGCTTTTCAGCGCTCAACCCACTCCTTACTCTGAGCCAGACATCAACTTCCTACGAGGACTTCAACATGCCCGGCATCACACTCAAAATCTCTGGCCAACCTGACCATGCACGAGTCCAGGGAATCGTCTCCCAGCTCACCGCGCTAACCTGTGATGTGCTGGAGAAGCGTCCGGAGCAGACACTTGTGATCGTGCATCTCGTGCCTCATGAGCAGTGGTTCATCAACAGTTGCTCGCTGGCCGAACTGGGTTACAACTCGTTCCGTCTGGAAGTCACCATCACGGATGAGACGAACACCAAAGCGCAGAAAGCGCGCTTTCAGCGTGAGGCTTTCGCGCTATTGGCCGGGGAAATCGGCAACCTGCATCCACACTCCAATATCCATGTCATCGACTGCAGGGCCAGTGCGTATGGATATGGCGGCCTGAGCCAAGAATATAAACATCACCACCCCTGATACTAAAACCACCAACACACAGGTTTAAAAATTTTTAAATCAATACCTTGCAGACATTCATGGCGGCATTGAAACGCGGGTGAGAGTTGAGCTCGGCAGGCCTGGAATGGCGAAAGCTGCCAGCAAAGCTCCCAAGCCGGCTACCAAAATTAAGGTGCTGACTACCAAATCGTAGACAGCAAAAAAACACTAGGGTCTCGTTAGACGCTAGTGACAGATAGGGGTGTGTTTGATGAAGCGAGATGGTGCCCCGAGCCGGAATCGAACCGGCACGCCCTGCGGCGGCAGATTTTAAGTCTGATGTGTCTACCAATTTCACCATCGGGGCATGGGAAATGCAAAAGCAGGCGCTGATTTAACCCTAAAACAAAACCAGAATCAATCACTTAGGAAATGAGGCACCTCTTATGGCCATGAAAATCAATTTCACCAAGTCCGCACTGGACGATCTTACGTGCCCGAAAGGCAAATCCGACTTTATGGTGTACGACACCGAAGCCAAGGGCCTAGCCGTCCGGGTAACAAAGACTGGTGGTAAAACATTTTTCGTCGTGCGAAAAATCAAGGGGCGAGACCACAGGATTAAGCTGGGCGCTTAGGACAAACGCACTACAAAAATTCCGATGATTCGGCGATGAAGCCCTGTCGGTATACACGAACCTGGGATGCTGGAGGAAAAACCCACGAAAGACTTGCAGGACGACGTGACTGTCGAGAGCGCATTCGAGGACATGTTGATCGCAAAAGCAAAGCTCACTGAGTGCACCATCGACGACTATCGCAAGACTTTTAAAAATCACACCGCAGCACAACGCCCCGTCGTAGGCCGCGTGTATGCCCGCCTGAACCTCGCCGGATTGAAACCTTCAGCAACCAATGCCGTCGCTGAAACCTGGTCCCTTGATCTCTCCCGCGTAGGTTAACAATGCGCCAGAAGAAAGCAGTCAACCGAGATCTTCCACCACGAATGATTCGGCGCATCCGGAAGAGAAAGAATGGGAGCATCTGGGTGGGTTACTACTACAACGGCAGGGATGCCGACGGTAGCCGAGTGGAGATACCTCTCGGCGGCGACCTCGATGAGGCCAAAGTTGAATGGGCGCGCCTGGATCGCAAAGCCACGCCTAAGTCTTCTCACTTGATGGCCAGGTTGTTCGACGACTACGAGGAAAGGGTCATCCCTGGGTTGAAGTGCGGCACCCAAAAGGACTACCTCAAAGGTTTGAAGCAGCTGCGCAACGCCTTCGAATCAGCCCCCGTCGAAGCCCTTACCCCACAGGTGATCGCCCAGTATCGCGACGCACGGACAGCAAAGGTGCGCGCTAACCGCGAGATCGCCCTCCTCTCGACCATATTCACATTTGCCCGTGAATGGGGGCTCACTGAAAAGGCAAACCCTTGCACCCGGTTGCGCAGGAACAAAGAGACACCCCGCGACTTCTATGCTGGCCAAATCGTTTGGGACGCGGTGTACGCAGAGGCACCGCCCGAACTCAAGGACGCAATGGATCTGGCTTATCTGACGGGCCAGCGCCCCGCCGATGTGCTCAAAGCATCAACTGCCGACTTGAACAACGGGTTCCTGATGGTAGGCCAGGGTAAGACTGAGAAACGCTTACGCATCCGTCTACACGACGGCGCAGACGCATCAGGGCTCAGCACCTTCCTCGATGCCCTACTCGAGCGCAAAGCCATGGCAGGCATCAGAAGTTCAAGCCTGATCACCAACCAGGCAGGCCTGCGAATGAGTTACGCAATGCTGAGAAATCGGTGGGATGAAGCACGAGAAAAAGCAGCCGCGAAGACCGCGGCTGAAGGTGATGCAACGCTTTCCGCCGCAATCCGCCAGTTCCAATTCCGCGACATCCGACCAAAAGCTGCCAGCGAAATTGACGACATTAGTCATGCTAGCCGCCTGCTTGGTCACTCAACGCAGGAGATGACGAAAAAGGTTTATCGCCGTGTTGGTGAAATTGTGCGACCTACAAAATAACTAAGGGGCGCGATGGGCGGCTACCAGTAGATTACCCCTGCGAGGACAGATCTACCCCAAAGCTGCCGTTGGCCAAAGGCAGAAAACGGCCAATAGCGGACACTTAGCCCAACCCAGGGCAAGCATCCAACCGCTGACGTCGGTTCGCTCTCAACGTGGAAACAAAAAGGTAACGGCCGCCCGGAATCCCCATCCTTGAGGACCGTCATCTGGACTATCGAGCCAGTAACGCGGTCCGACTTGCACTGTCAGTGGCTGACCACCAATTTTCAACAGTTGTGTGACCATAAGGTTGACCGGCACTGACCATTCGCGTGACTGCCAGTTGTAGGTGGATTCGGTGTTCACCCCGTACGTCGTAAGGGTGCTGGTGGTGTAAGAAAGGAAGGGTTGCAGGAAGGTCTGGTTGACCTTTTCCTTGTCGTCCGGCGGGCTGCCGTCCAGCCCCCAGATATGGTTGGCAAGTATGCCGTGAGTCCAGCCATTGGCTTGTTTCAACGCAACGGCAGTCGGGCCGATCCCCCACTGCTCGCTACCCAGCAATTCATCACTACCGGTGGGAATCAGGATTGCCGGGCCGACGCCGAGTATCCAGCCACTGTCCGTGGGCTTTTTCGGCGAAAAGAAAAAGCTCTGGGTGATATCGCCGACCCCGGACTTGTCCGCCGCACCATTGGGTGCCAGACCGTGTTGATCGATGATAGGCAGGATGGTCCGGGAAATCAGGTTCCAGTCATCGTTAAGGGTAAATGGCAGCACCGGCTGGAGGTTGGTCACGCTGTGCATGCCCTCACCGGTCGGCCCCATTTTCTGGTCCCAGTTGTACTGCACCGGCAGGCTGTACATGGCCGCCACCGGGTTGAGGGCTTTTTTGGCTAGTTCTGCCGAATCCTCGGCCTGGGACAAGGGCGCGACGCACAACCAGGCAACCAATGCCGAAAAGGTGTAACTCCATCGCTCTTTTAAATCCATTGCTCATCACCTGTAGTCGACAAAAGCGCAGCAAGAGACAAGCGTAGGCAACAGTGAGCAATGTGCAATTTTTCTCAAAGAGAGGTGCATTTGGGAAACACTTTTTTACGCTGGAGCTATCTGATCCAAACTCTACTACTCGTAATTTCCTCGATTCGTACTAGTTTTGTTTGAGCCCGCCGCTACCACTTTTGGTATGGCTCATTGCCACTAGAGGGAACTTGAAGATGAATCACGAGATGACATTGAAGAAGCTCGCCCGCTATCAACATGAGGGGCGGCCCTTCAAAGTAGCGGGAACGCTTTGCTCACTCGTTGCAGCCATTGCACTGGCCACTCAAGCGGTTGCAGCCGATGCAGAGAAAGCAAAACCCGCCTCGGAGTCGACCAAAGCTGCTAACAGTGCGCTGCTCAAGGAACTGCCATTTAACGACAAGACATCCTTCGAGCTGGCGCACAAAGGCTTTATTGCGCCCCTACCGTCGACGGTCATCAAAGGCGCGTCGGGCAATGTGATCTGGGACCCGGCGAAATACTCGTTCATCAAAGAAGGTGAGGACGCTCCGGACACCACTAACCCCAGTCTCTGGCGGCAGTCCCAGCTGATCAACATCTCCGGCCTGTTCGAGGTTACCGACGGTATTTATCAGGTTCGCAACTACGACCTATCGAACATGACCATCGTCGAGGGCAAGGACGGCATTACCATCTTCGACCCACTGATTTCCGCCGAAACCGCGAAGGCAGCACTCGATCTCTACTACCAGCATCGGCCGAAAAAACCCGTCGTAGCGGTGATTTACACCCACAGTCACGTTGACCACTACGGTGGTGTGCGCGGTGTAATCAATGAAGAAGATGTGAAAGCCGGCAAGGTGAAGGTTTATGCCCCCCTTGGATTCATTGAGCATGCGGTAGCCGAAAACGTCATGGCAGGCACGGCCATGAGTCGTCGTGCCAGCTACATGTACGGCAACCTACTGCCTCCCGCTCCGACCGGTCAGTTGGGTGCAGGACTGGGCACCACGACGTCGGCTGGCACGGTGACGCTGATCCCACCGACCGACATCATCAAGACCACAGGCGAAACCCATGTCATTGACGGCCTGACCTACCAGTTCCTGTATGCGCCGGGCAGTGAAGCGCCGGCCGAAATGCTCTATTACATCAAGGAGAAGAAAGCGCTCAACACCGCCGAAGACTCCACCCACACCCTGCACAACACCTACTCGTTGCGCGGCGCGAAGATCCGCGAACCACTGCCCTGGTCAAAATACCTCAACGAGGCGCTCAAGCTGTGGGGCGACGATGTCCAGGTGATGTATGCCATGCACCACTGGCCAGTCTGGGGCAACAAGGAGGTGCGCGAGCAACTGTCCTCGCAGCGCGACATGTACCGCTACATCAACGATGAAACCCTGCGGATGATCAACAAGGGCTACACCATGGTCGAGATCGCAGAGCAGTTCAAACTGCCCAAAGCGATCGCGAACAAATTCTCCAACCGTGGCTACTACGGTTCGGTGAACCACAACGTCAAGGCCACCTATGTGTTGTATCTGGGCTGGTTTACCGGCAACCCGGCGCAGTTGCATGAACTGCCACCGGAGGAAGGTGGCAAACATTACGTCGAGATGATGGGTGGCGAAGAGGCCGTGCTCAAAAAAGCCAAGGAGTACTTCGACAAAGGCGAATATCGTTGGGTTGCCGAGGTGGTCAACCATGTGGTGTTCGCCAATCCAAACAACCAGGCGGCGAAGAACCTGCAAGCCGATACCTTGGAGCAATTGGGTTACCAGGCCGAAAGCGGGCCATGGCGCAATTTCTACCTCACCGGTGCCAAGGAACTACGTGAAGGGGTGATGAAGCTGCCGACCCCGAATACGGCCAGCCCAGATACCGTGCGGGCGATGGATCTGGATTTGTTCTTTGACTTCCTGGCCATGCGCTTGAACGGGCCAAAAGCCGAAGGCAAACGCCTATCGCTCAACTTCGACTTCACCGACCTCAAACAGAAATATTCGTTGGAGATGGAGAATGGCGTGCTCAACCACACCGAAGGCGTTGAAACCAAGGATGCCGATGCGAAGGTAACCCTGACCCGCGACACGCTGAACAAAATCGTGTTGAAAGAGACCTCACTGAAAGATGCGATGGCCTCGGGTGATATCAAGATTGACGGGGCGCAAGGCAAGCTCGAGGAACTGGTGTCTTACATGGACAACTTCGATTTCTGGTTCAACATCGTGACGCCGTAACACATCAACTTTTAAGGGGTTTTGCCCCCATAAAACACGCTCTCAGAAGGCGGCAGCGCATCAAAAGCTGCCGTCATTCTGACTTGCCGACGACACTTGTTTTGCCTTCACAGATCCCTCGGGAGCTTTTATGAAGATGAAATCGTTCGCAGCATGTGTATTGACGCTTGCACTCGCTGTGTTGTGCCAGTCCCTACGTCGATCCTGAGCAGTACTCAGGATTTTTGAAGGACTACAGCGTACTCAAAGAAGAGAAATCGCCATCCGGGGCGGACGTCATGCGTTGGATCGACCCGAAAGTAGACGTGAGTCGCTACACCAGCGTCTACGTCGAACCTAGCCAGCTATATCCCAAACCGCAAGCAACCGAGAAAATTCCCCAGAGCATCCTTAGTGGCATTACTCAGTACTACAATCAAACCTTGAAAAATGCCTTTTCCAGAGAGCTTCCGCTTGCTACCGGCCCAAGGCCGGGAGTACTGGTTGTGCGTCCGGCCATTACCGCCGTCAGTGCCAAAACCAAGGGTCTCAGACCTTATGAGGTGATCCCGATTGCCTTGGTAGCAGCCGGCGTCAGTGCGGCGACCGGCATCCGTGACCAGGACACCAGCCTGGCCACTGAAGCTGCGTTTCTAGATGGTGGCGACAACCTGGTAGTTGCCAAAATGGTTCGTAAAGGTGCAGGAACTGATCTGGAAAACTCCTCAGAGGTCGTTCAAGCCAAAGACTTCAAGGCGGTGCTCGATGTCTGGGCGCAAGACATCGTCAAATCGTACAAACAACTCAAGACCAAGTAATGATCTGATCCGACCAACAGGATTGCCTTGCTGAGGTTTACTGCATCGAGTGATGCGGTTTGGCCAGGTAATGCTGATGGTCGTTTCTCTCAACTGGGTGAGGTCCGCTTTGGGTCGACTGCAGCCAGCCATCACCCTAACCAAATATGCCCCCCAAGTTCGCAGTTGCGGAACACCACCCCAAAATTGCGGAACACTCCACTTTTCTGAAGGCAATAAAAAACCCCGTAGATCATTGATCTACGGGGTTTTTAAGAGTGGAGGCCGAGGTCGGAATCGAACCGGCGTAGGTGGATTTGCAATCCACTGCATAACCATTTTGCTACTCGGCCTCAAACGTCGGATGCCTGAAAAACAACACCAAACGCAAACAAACTGGAGAGGGAAACTAGATTTCTATCTACTTCCAACCCTTTGAAATCTAAAGGGTTTTTCTCGCTCCCTAAGCGGGAATGGACGCAATTCTGGACTGCTTCCGATGTCCTGTCAAGGACGCAAAGTAAAAAAATCTCAAGGTTTTCAATTCCCTGGCCCGGGGTGAGCCGGGCCAGGGGGTGATTATAGATACCAGCGGTATTCCCGTGCGCTTATTTCCTGTTGGAAGGCCAAGTGGTCCTGGCGTTTGTTTTCGCAGTAGACGTCGACGAACTCGGCGCCCAGCCCTTCGCGCAGTTGTGGCTGGTGTTGCATGTGGCGTACGGCCTCGAGCATGTCCAGGGGGAAGTCGATGCCGCTGTTGCGGTCTTCGTTGAGGGGTGGGATGGGGTCGCGGCCGGCGTCCAGGCCCTGCTCCAGGCCGACCAGGATCGCGGCCAGCACCAGGTACGGGTTGGCGTCGGCGCCGGCCAGGCGGTGTTCGATGCGCAGGTTCTTGGCGTCGGACTCGGGGATGCGTACGCAAGCGTCGCGGTCCTCGAAGCCCCAACTGGCGCGGGTGGCGGCGTTGACGGTGCCGCCCAGGCGGCGGTAGGCGTTCTGGTTCGGGGCGAAGATCGGCATGCAGTGCGGCAGCAGTTCCAGGCAGCCAGCGACAGCATGGCGCAGGGCCTGTTGCTGGTTGGCCGCCAGCAGGTTCTGGCCGGCGCCGTCGTACAGGCTGACGTGCACATGCATGCCGCTGCCGGGGTGTTGCAGGTACGGCTTGGCCATGAAGCTGGCGCGATAGCCGTGCTTGAGGGCCACGCCCCGGGTGCTGCGGCAGAACAGAGCGGCCCAGTCGGCGGCTTGCAGGCCGTCGTCGAGGTGGCCGAAGTTGATTTCGAACTGGCCCGGGCCCAGTTCGGCGGTGATCTCCGTGGTATCGATGCCCTGGATGCGGGCGGCCTCGACCATGTCATCGAGCACCGGGGAAAAACGCGACAGGCGCTCGATGTGCATGTTCGGTTGATCGTCGGTGTCGTCGGTCAGGCCGTCGCGGGGGAACTGTGGCAGGCCGTCACGCAGTTGCTTGTCGAACAGGTAGAACTCCAGCTCGAACGCCACCACCGGGTGAATGCCTTTGCCGCGCAGGCGCTGCAGGACTTGGGCGAGGACTTCCCGGGGTTCGAATTCGATGGGCTTGGCGGTGCCGTCGGAAGTGATCAGCATCTGCCCCAACGGTTGGGACTCCCAGGTCACCGGCTTGAGGGTGCCCGGCACCAGGCGCCGCACGGCATCCGGGTCGCCGTCGTGGAAGCAATAGTCGCCGATCTTGAACAGACCGCCCTGCACCCCCAGCAGCACGCAGTTCTGCGGCAATTTGAGGGCCGTGCCGGCGGCGACTTTTTCCAGCATGTCGATCGGATAGCGCTTACCGTAGAAGTGCCCCGGAATGTCCAGGGAGATGAGGTCGACATAACGCACCTCAGGGTAGCGTTGGCGAAAAGCCCGTACTTCGGCCAACAGATCAGAGCAGGCAGCGTCCATCTTCAAAGTTCCCGTGGTAGTGATCAGGTGTAAACCCACAGCACACGCGTGAGTTGGTCAGTGAGGTTGCCGTAGCGGCAGCGGGTGTGGCTGTCGAGCTGGAAACTGTCGCCGGCCAGCAAGGTGACAGGCTCGTCGTCCTCGTCCAGCCACAGGGTCAGTTCGCCTTCGAGCACGTAGCCGCCCTGCTCCGAACTGTCGCTCAAATGCCGCTCACCGCTGTTGGCCCCGGCCTCCAGGCGGCTTTCGAGCATCGAAAAGGTGGCGCGCATTTTCGGCGAGACCAGGATGTCGGTGATGCCGTTGGCGTAGTACAGGGTGCGGCGCTCATCCGGCCGGGTGACCCACGGCAGGACCTTGGGTTTGGGCAGGCTGTAGAAGTAGGTGGTCGGCACCCCCAGGGTCTCGCTGATCGCCGTCAGGTCGGCCACGGTCGGGCGGGACAGGCCACGCTCGACTTGCGACAGGAAGCCCACGGAGCGCTCGATCTTGTCCGCCAGCTCCTTGAGGGTGAATTTCTTGTGCTTGCGCAGGTCGTGGATCAGGATCGCCAGCGCGGCAATTTCTTCTTGCTTGTTCATGCCTGAAATTCCGGAAGAGGATTGATCAAATGCTGTCGCGCAGTCGGTACCAGGCCTTGCCGATGGCTTCCAACGGCGCGGCCAGGTACTTACCGCCGGGAAAACGCTCGTTTTGCAGGCCCTGGTACAGGGCCAACTCGTCGGTCTGCCCGAGGATGGCCGCCGATACCGCGCGCGCAGCGGCCAGGGTCGGCAACACGCCGTGCCCCGAGTAGCCCTGCAGCCAGTAGAGATCGCCGCGCCGGCCAACGTCCGGGGTGCGCTTGAGGGTCAGGTCGATGTGCCCGCCCCAGGTGTACTCCAGCTCGACGCCCTGCAACTGCGGGAACACCCGCTCGAGGAACGGCCGGGTTGCCGCGCCGATGTCCCTGGGCATGCCGCCCAGGTAGGTGCAGCCGCCACCGAACAGCAGGCGTTGATCCGGGGTGCGACGGAAGTAGTCGAGTACGAACTGGTTGTCGGTCACGCACACATTGCTGGGCAGCAACGCCCTGGCCAATGCAGGCGCCAGCGGCGCGGTAGCGACCTGGTAGGTGCCCACCGGCAACACGCGACTGGCCAACTGCGGATCGAGTTGATCGAGGTAAGCGTTGCAGGCCAGCACCAGCACATCGGCGCGCAGACTGCCCTGCTCGGTGTCGACCACATACCGGTCACCCACCTGACGGTAGCTCAGGGCCTTGCTTTGCTCGTAGATGCGCCCACCTGCGCTTTCGATGGCGGCGGCCAGGCCCAGGGCCAGTTTCAACGGGTTCAGGTGCCCGCCTTCGGGATCGAACAGCCCAGCCTGGTAACGCTCGCTGGCGACCCACTGCGGCAACTGTTCGCGGGGGATGAATTGCAGGCCATCGTGGCCCCACTTGTGGCTGGCCTCGTGCTGCCACTCGGTCAACAGGCTGACCCGCCGCGGCATCACCGACGTCCACAGATGCCCTGGGCGATAGTCACAGTCGAAGCCGTGGCGTGCCGGCAGTTCACGCAATTCCCGAGCGGCCCAGCGCATGCTGTCCCACAGTCGCCGCGCGCGCTCAAGGCCGAGCGCCGCTTCCAGGGGCGGCATGTCGCAGGACCAACCGAGAATCGCCTGGCCGCCGTTGCGTCCAGAGGCAGCCCAGGCTACTCGGCTGGCTTCCAGCAACGTTACGCGCTTGCCGGCCAGGGCCAGGCGCAACGCGGTGTGCAAACCACTGAAACCGGCACCGACGATCACCACCTCGGTGTCCTGCTCGCCCGTAAACACCGCACGCTCCAGCAATCGATCGGCGCAACTGTGGGCGTAGTAGCTGGCGACGTGCTGCTTGGATTGCTGAAACATTTGTCTACCTATGAAATTATGTTTTTATAATTTCATGAAAAATTACATCATAATTTTCACTAGCGCAATCGCTGGCCACACCTCAGAGGTGCCGCAGGAAATCATCGCCCTGGTGCAGGGTGACGCTGGCGGTGCAGTGCTTGAAGTCGCTGGGCGCTTCCTTGGGTTTCTGAATGAACAGGTGGTAGGCAATGCGGATCGTCAGTTGATCCTTGGCCGCCAGTATCGATCGCGCTGGTGCCCCCCAGGCGGTTGAGTTCGCGTATGAATGGGCGGGTCGAGTTGAGCGGGTATTCCCGAGTCATGGCGATACCCAACAGCTGTTGAGTAACGCCCTGGGCAGACTGGATTAGTCAGGCGAGACGAACACCGACTCTACTCATCCTCCACCGGCACTGCCTGCGCGCCCTGGAACCGAGCCCGATAGCGCCCCGGGCTTTCCCCCGTCCACTTCTTGAACGCGCGGTGAAACGCGCTGGGCTCCTGGAAGCCGATCTGCGCGGCAATCGTGGTGACGCTGGCCTGGGTGCGGCGTAATTGTTCAATCGCCACCGCGCGACGCACCTCGTCCTTGATCTCCTGGAACGCACAGCCTTCGCGCTCGAGCTTGCGCCGCACGGTGCTGGGGCTCAGGTGCTGCTCGCGGGCAAAGGCTTCCAGGGTCGGCCATTGGCTGTAATCGCTGTTGCGCAGCCGCTGATGAACCTGCGCCGCCAGGCCGTGCTGGTTGCGGAAGCGAATCACCAGCCATTGCGGGGCACTGCGCAAAAAGGCCTTGAGCGACGCCAGGTCCTGGGTCACCGGCAGTTGCAGGAAGCGGCTGTCGAACTCGATTTGCGTGCGGGCCGCGCCAAAGGTCAGGTTGGCGCCCCACAACAAAGCATCGTCCTCCAGGGACAAGCGTGGGTGCTGGAAGTCGGCGCGGTCGATGGCGATCCGTCGTCCGCCCAGCCAGCACAGCAGGCTGATCATCAGCACCAGGAAGGTCTCTTCACCAAAACGCGCCAGTTCCACGCTTTGTGCCTGGGTCTGCAGGCTGATCACCGCGCGCTTGCCGCGCACGGTCAGGGTGCCGCGAAAGTCCCGCAGAAACAGGGCAAAGTTGGCCAGGCACTGGCGCATGGCTTTTTCCAGGGTCGGCTCCTGGATCAGTGCCCGGCAGATCAGGGCGAAGCTGCCCGGTGGCATGCCGTGGGAATCGAGGCCGAAGAATTCGTCCTGCAACTCACCGATCTGCGCCAGCCACAACGCGGCAAACGCCGAGGCCGGGACCCGCGCCGCCGGCTGCTCGAGCAGTTGCGGGTCGATCCCCACTTGCCGCAGCACCGCGTGCAGGCGCTGTGGGTCCGCGCGCAAGGCCTGGATCATCGGGTACACGAAGTACACCGCTACCGAATCCGTCTCCCGCATGTAATTCCCTGGCTCCCGATCATCTGAACATGGCAAAAAACGCCACCACCCTTGCGCAGTTTTGGCATAGGCGCCGTGGCGCGGCTGACTCTAGACTCAGCGCCATAAACCAGCCTCCTCCAGCGCCGCTCATACTACGTGAGCCGCGCGCTGCCCACGATACCCAGGAAATAGTCATGAAGCCTTCCGATATTTTTGTCCTCAGCGCCGTCCGCTCCGCCATCGGTGGTTTTGGGGGTTCCCTCAAGGACGTCTCGCCGATCGACCTGGGCACCGCCGTGTGCCGCGCCGCCATCGAGCGTTCTGGCCTGGCCCCCGAGCACATCGGCCACACCGTGATGGGCCATGTGATCCCGACCGAAGCCCGCGACGCCTACATCTCCCGGGTGATTTCGATGAACGCCGGCCTGCCCAAGGAAACCCCGGCCTTCAACGTCAACCGCCTGTGCGGTTCCGGTCTGCAGGCGATTGTCAGTGCCGCCCAGAGCCTGATGCTCGGTGACGCCGGCGCGGCAATGGCCGGTGGCGTGGAATCCATGAGCCGTGGCGCCTATATGCTGCCGCAGGCACGCTGGGGCGCGCGCATGGGCGATATCCAGGGCATCGACTACATGCTCGGCGCCCTGCATGACCCATTCGCCGGGATCCACATGGGCATCACCGCGGAAAACATCGCCGAGCATTTCGGCATCAGCCGCCAGGCCCAGGACCAACTGGCCCTGCTCAGCCAGCAGCGCGCTGCCCGCGCCATTGCCGAAGGGCGTTTCGAGGGGCAGATCGTGCCGATCGAGATCGCTACCCGCAAAGGCACCGTGACCTTTGCCACCGATGAACACGTGCGTGGCGACGTCAGCAGCGAACAGCTGGAGCGCATGAAGCCGGCGTTCAAGAAAGACGGTAGCGTCACCGCCGGCAACGCCTCGGGCCTCAACGACGGTGCCGGTGCACTGATCATGGCCACCGGCAAAGTCGTGCAGGAGCAAGGTCTGAAGCCGATGGCACGCCTGGTGGGTTACGCCCACGCCGGTGTCGAGCCGTCGATGATGGGCCTGGGTCCGATTCCCGCCACCCGCCTGGTGCTTGAGCGCGCCGGCCTGACCGTGGCCGACCTCGACGTGATCGAGTCCAACGAAGCCTTCGCCGCCCAGGCCTGTGCCGTGGCGCAGGAACTGGGCTTCGATCCCGCCAAGGTCAACCCTAACGGTTCCGGGATTTCCCTGGGTCACCCGGTGGGCGCTACCGGCGCGATTATCGCCACCAAGGCCATTCACGAACTGCACCGGGTGCAGGGCCGTTACGCGCTGGCAACCATGTGCATCGGCGGCGGCCAAGGCATTGCCGTGCTGTTCGAACGCGTATGAGCAAGGACATCGACATGAATCTGCAGCACATCGGCGTGATTGGCGCCGGCACCATGGGCAACGGCATCGCGCAGGTCTGCGCGGTGGCTGGCTTCCAGGTGACCCTGATCGACATCGCCGAGAGCGCCTTGCAAAAGGCCCTGGCCACCGTCGGCAAGAACCTCGATCGCCAGGTGGCCAAGGGCAGCCTGAGCCAGGAGCAGAAGCTCGCCGCCCTGGACAAGATCCGCACCAGCACCGACTACGCCAGCCTGCACGGCGTGCAACTGGTGATCGAGGCCGCGACCGAGAACCTCGAGCTGAAACTGCGCCTGCTGCAACAGGCTGCAGCCCAGGTCAGCGCCGAGTGTGTGATTGCCTCCAACACCTCGTCGTTGTCGATCACCCAACTGGCCGCCAGCGTCAGCCACCCCGAGCGGTTCATCGGCCTGCACTTCTTCAACCCGGTGCCGGTGATGGCGCTGATCGAAGTGATTCGTGGCCTGCAGACCAGCGACGCGACCCACGCCCTGGCCCTGGACATGGCCCAGCGCCTGGGCAAGACCGCGATCACTGCGGGCAACCGTCCCGGGTTTGTGGTCAACCGGATCCTGGTGCCGATGATCAACGAAGCGGTGCTGGTACTGCAGGAAGGCCTGGCCAGTGCCGAAGACATCGACGCCGGCATGCGCCTGGGCTGCAACCAGCCCATCGGCCCGCTGGCCCTGGCCGACCTGATTGGCCTGGATACCTTGCTGGCGATCATGCAAGCCTTCTACGACGGCTTCAACGACAGCAAGTACCGCCCGGCTCCGTTGCTCAAGGAAATGGTCGCGGCCGGCTACCTGGGTCGCAAGACCGGACGCGGCTTCCATGTCTACGACTGAGCGCTGCTCGCGCTTTGCCCAAAGCCGGGACAAGGCCCTGGAGCTGTTCGCCAGCAAGGGCTTTGGCCAGGTCGGCATGCGTGAACTGGCGGCGAACCTGGGGCTTACCCCAGGTTCGCTGTATCACCATTACCCGAGCAAACAGCACCTGCTGCTGGATTTGATCGAAGAATTCTACGAAGAACTGCTGGCCACCCTCACCCGCATCGAACGGCGCTCGCGCACCTCCCAGGACCGCCTGTTGCCCCTGATCCAGGCGCACCTGAAGCTGCATCAGGACATGCCCTGGCATTTTCGCCTGGTGGAGCGCGACAGCAGTTGCCTGAACGACGACCAGCAAGTACGTGTCCGCCAGTTGCAGCAGCGCTACGAGCAACAGCTGATGCGTATGCTCTGCCCCGCGATCCGACTCGATGAGCAAGCCCTGCTGGCCGCCGGACACACCATCGCCTCCCTGCTCAACAGCGCCCCCGGCTGGCTGGGCCAACACCCCCTGCCCTCCCGCGAACGCGACCGCCTGCTGCACAGCCTGCTGGTCGGCGCCATCGAACGCATCCTGGCCGACAACGCCCCGCTACAAGCCAACGTCGCCTGACAACTCCCCATCCCAGAATCGCCACGCACCCTGTGGGAGCGGGCTTGCCCGCGAAGGCGCCAGCACCGCCAACATCGCTGGCGCCTGACACACCACCATCGCAAGCAAGCGTTGCTCCTACAGGCCCTGATGTATACAAGACCTGCAGGCGCTGGCCTGTGTTACCAAAGCGCCAAGGTGTAGCTGACGATCAAACGGTTTTCATCAATGTCACTGGCGAAGCTGGACCGGTAGGTCGCGTTACGCCATTTGAGCCCGACGTTCTTCAGCGCGCCGCTCTGGATCACATAGCCAATGTCGGTGTTGCGCTCCCACTCCTTGCCTTGCCCTGGGGCGGCGCCCAGGTTGATGTCATCACCCTTGACGTAACGGGTCATGAAGGTCAGGCCGGGAATGCCGAGGCCGGCGAAGTTGAAGTCGTAGCGCGCCTGCCACGACTGTTCGTCCTGGTTGGCGAAGTCGTTGATCTGCAGCAGGTTGACCAGGTAGGGGTCAGTGCCGTTGACGTTGGCAAAGCCGGTGTCGCCGCTCATGTCCTGATAGGAGATACCAAACGCATGGGCCCCCAGCGAGTAGGTGAACATGGCCCCCAGCATGCGGTTGTCGACGTTGCTGTTGCCGTCATCGGTGGCGCTGGACCAGCGCAGGTCGGACTTCAACGACTGCCCTTCGGTCACCGGCAAGGTGTGGGTCAGTGTCAGGTAGTGCTGTTTGTACAAGTCGTCCAGGTGCGCATAGTGGTACCCGGTGGTCAGCGCACTGTTCCATTTGTAGTCGCCGCCGATGAAATCGAACTGGTCAGTAAAGGGGTTGGCACCGGTGACGATATTGCGCCGCGGCCCCTTCATCAGTGTCATGTCTTCGCGGTTGCTGGAGTTGCGCTGGCTGACCTGGGTCAGGCGGCCGCCGTTGAACGACAGGTTCTCCAGGTCCAGCGAGCTCAACTGCCCACCCTGGAAGGTCTGAGGCAACAAGCGTGATTCGTTGGGTACCAGCACCGGCAACTTGGGCATCAGGGTGCCCAGCTTGAGGGTGGTTTTCGAGACCTTCACTTTGCCGGTCAGGCCCAGTTCGCTGTAGTCATCCGGGGCCCGCTTGGACACCGGTCCCTGGGGCAGCAGCCCGGTGACCCCGGCGCGATCCGGGCTGGAATCGAGCTTGATCCCCAACTGCCCGAGAGCATCGATCCCGACCCCTACCGGCCCTTCGGTGTACCCCGATTCCATGCGCAGGATAAACCCCTGGGCCCACTCCTCGCCCTTGCTTTGCGCAGCGCCGGACTGGCGGAAATCCCGGTTCATGTAGAAGTTGCGGGTTTCCACGCTGGCCTTGCTGTCTTCGACAAAGGCCGCCGACGCCGGCGCGCACACCCCGATGACCCCGGCAATACCAGACAACTGAACGATACGGACAGAACGTTTGACGTACATAAGGCTCTCTTTTTTATTGTTGTTGTGAAGCGCACCCGTGCAACCCTGCACGGGCTCCATACAGCAGACACGGCAAATCGGCTATTAGAAGTTGCGGCGGCTGAGCTTGAGTACCCAGCCGACAATGCCGACCCGGAACAGCAGCACGCAGATGACGAAAATCAGCCCCAGGATCACGTGTACCCATTCCCCCAGCGGGCCGTTGGACAGGTAGCTCTCCAAAGTCACCACCACGGTGGCACCCACCAGCGGCCCGAGCACCGTACCGACCCCACCCAGCAGGGTCATCAGGATCACCTCGCCGGACATGTGCCAGTGCGCGTCGGTCAACGACGCCAGCTGGAACACCACGGTCTTGGTCGAGCCAGCCAGGCCGGTCAGCGCCGCCGAGATGACGAACGCCAAAAGCTTGTGGGCATCGACGTTGTAGCCCAGGGAAATCGCCCGAGGCTCGTTCTCGCGGATCGCCTTGAGCACCTGGCCGTAGGGCGAGTGGATGGTGCGCTGGATCACCGCGTAGCCGAACACGAACACCGCCAGCACGAAGTAGTACAGGGTCAGGTTGTTGTTCAGGTCGAACAGCCCGAACAACTGGCCGCGCGGTACCCCGTGCAGGCCGTTCTCGCCGCCCGTGAACGGCGCCTGGACGTAGATGAAGAACACCAGTTGGGCCAACGCCAGGGTGATCATCGCGAAGTAGATCCCCTGTCGGCGGATCGCCAGCAAGCCGAACAGCAGCCCCAGCACCGCCGAGGTCAGGGTGCCGGCGAGAATCCCAAGTTCGGTACCCAGGCCACTGTAGTGACTGAGCAAGAAGCCGGTGACATACCCCCCCGTGGCGAGAAACGCCGCATGCCCAAACGACAGCAGGCCGGCATACCCCAGCAGCAGGTTGAAGGCACAGGCGAACAGGGCAAAACACAGCAGTTTCATCAGAAACACCGGGTAGATCGCCATCGGCGCCACCAGTGCCACGGCGAACAGGGCCAGGTAGAACCAGCGCTTGCGGCGCGTGGCCGCCTGCTGCCGCTCCAGCACGGCCTGGGGTTGCAGGCGCGCAGCGCCCGTCTTGATCTGCAGACTCGTCATCTTCACGCCTCCTTACCGAACAGTCCTGCCGGACGCACCAGCAGCACCAGCACCATCACCAGGAACACCACGGTGTTGGCCGCCTCTGGATAAAACACCTTGGTCAACCCTTCGATCAGGCCCATGGCCAGGCCCGTGACGATGGCGCCCATGATCGAGCCCATCCCCCCGATCACCACCACGGCAAATACCACGATCAACAGGTTGGCCCCCATGGTCGGCGTCACCGAGTAGATCGGCGCCGCCAGCACCCCGGCGAAGGCCGCCAGGGCCGCGCCGTAGCCATAGGTCAGGGTGATCAGCAGCGGCACGTTGATCCCGAACGCCTGCATCAGCTTGGGGTTCTCGGTGCCGGCGCGCAGGTAGGAACCCAGGCGTGTGCGCTCGATCAGGAACCAGGTCACCAGGCACACCGCCAACGCCGCGACAATCACCCAGGCGCGGTAGGTCGGCAGGAACATGAAGCCCAGGTTGTAGCCGCCCTTGAGTTGCTCCGGCATCGGGTAGGACGAACCGGACACCCCGAACAGCTTGACGAAAGACCCTTCGAGGATCAGCGCCAGGCCGAAGGTCAGCAGCAGGCCGTAGAGGTGATCCTCACCGGCGATGCGCCGCAGCAGAAAGCGCTCGATGAGCACCCCGACCACGCCCACCAGCAACGGCGCCAGCACCAGCGCCATCCAGTAGTTGACGCCCAGGTAGTTGAGCCCCATCACGGCGGCGAATGCGCCGAGCATGTATTGCGCGCCGTGGGCGAAGTTGATGATGCGCAGCAGGCCGAAAATGATCGCCAGGCCAAGGCTGAGCAAGGCGTAGAACGCACCGTTGATCAGCCCCAGGAGCAACTGCCCGGACATGACGCTCAGGGGGATACCAAAAATCAAAGTCATGATTCACCACTCGCAGGAAATCCGTGACACCCGGCTGCCAGCAGCCGGGCAACAAGCGTGTGCAGCGCGTCTATCAGCCTTTGGTCAGCAGCTTGCACTTGCTTTCGGATTCCGGACGGTAGGCCTCGGCGCCGGGAATGGTGCGCACGATCTTGTACAGATCCCACTCGCCCTTGGACTCGGCCGGGGTCTTGACCTGGGCCAGGTACATGTCGTGGACCATGCGGCCATCGGCGCGGACCTTACCGTTCTTGGCGAACATGTCGTTGACCGGGGTCGCCATCATTTGTTTGCGCACGGCCTGGGCGTCGTCGGTGCCGGTGGCCTTGATCGCGTTGAGGTAGTGGGTGGTTGCCGAATAGATGCCCGCCGGGACCATGCCCGGCATTTTGCCGAAGCGTTTGTGGTAGCGCTGGGCCCAGGCACGGCTATCGTCGTTCATGTCCCAGTACCAGCCGGTGGTCAGCATCAGGCCCTTGGTGACATCCAGTCCCATGGCATGGATATCGTTGAGAAACACCACCATGCCGGCCAGCTTCTGCCCGGACTGGGCCACGCCGAACTGGCTGGCGGTCATCAGCGAGTTGACGGTGTCGGAGCCGGCGTTGGCGAAGGCAATCACGTCCGCGCCGGAGCCCTGGGCCTGGAGAATGTAAGAGGAAAAATCGCTGCTCGGGAATGGGTGGCGCACCTTGCCGACCACCTGGCCGCCATCGGCTTCGACCACCTTGGTGATGTCCGCTTCCATCGCATGGCCGAAGGCATAGTCGGCGGTGAGGATGAACCACTTCTTGCCGCCTTCGGCCAGCACCGACTTGGCCGTACCGTTGGCCAGCGCGTAGGAGTCATAGGTCCAGTGGATGTGGTTGGGTGAGCAGTACTCGTTGGTCAGGCTCGACGCCGCGGCGCCGGAAATCAGCGCCAGCTTGCCCGACTGCTCGACCACCTTACTGGCGGCCAGCACCACCGAAGACGCCACCATGCCGGTGACCATGTCGACGTTGCGCTCATCGACCCACTGGCGCACGGTGTTGGCGCCGACGTCCGGCTTGTTCAGGTCATCAGCGTTGAACACCACGATCTTCTTGCCGTTGACCTGCCCACCGAAATCCTCGATGGCCATGTTCAGGGCCTCCAGGCCACCGGGACCGGACAGGTCGCGATAGGTGCCCGACATGTCCGCCAGGTAGCCGATGCGAATCTCGTCGTCACTGATCTGCGCCTGCGCCGCACCGGCGATCAGGCTGGAAACCAGGATGGCGCTTGCTGTGTGCTGAAAAACCTTCATGTAGTTCACCCACTGTCCGAAGTTATTTTTATTGTTCCAGGCAAAGCGGCCCCGTGCCGTCGAGCCTCAAGACTCGGCGACCTGCGTGATGCGCGGGGTAAAACGGGTTCAGACGCCCAGGCAGCGGTGCAGCAGTTCCTGCTTGGCGTCCAGTTCAGCGGCACTGATCTGCTCGACGATCTGACCGTGCTCCATCAAGTAATGGCGGTCAGCCAACGGCGCAGCAAAACGGAAATTCTGTTCCACCAGGACGATGGTCAGGCCCTTGTGCTTGAGCTTGATCAACACCTCGGCGAGCTTCTGCACGATCACCGGGGCCAGGCCTTCGGTGATCTCGTCCAACAGCAACAGGTTGGCGCCGGTGCGCAGGATCCGCGCCATGGCCAGCATCTGCTGTTCGCCACCCGACAGGCGCGTGCCCTGGCTGTATCGGCGCTCGTAGAGGTTGGGGAACATCTCGTAGATTTCATCGAGGCTCATGCCGTCGCTGCGCACCGTTGGTGGCAACAGCAGGTTTTCCTCGACATTGAGGCTGGCGAAAATGCCCCGCTCCTCCGGGCAGAAACCGACGCCCAGGCGCGGGATCAGGTGCGCCGACAGGCCGATGGTCTCGGTGCCGTTGACCACGATGGAACCGGTACGACGCCCGACCATGTTCATGATCGCCCGCAGCGTGGTCGAGCGGCCGGAGCCGTTGCGCCCCAGCAGCGTGACCAACTCGCCACGGCGCACTTGCAGGTCGATGCCATGCAGGATGTGCGACTCGCCGTAGAAGGCATGCAGGTCATTGACCCGCAGTTGTTCGAATTCAGGGCTGTGCAGCGCGTTCATGCTTGCGCCCCTTCAACCATCACCGCCTCGCTGCCCAGGTACGCCTCGCGCACCTGCGGGTTGGCGGAGACACTGGCGTAGTCGCCCTCGGCCAGAATCGCGCCACGGGCCAGCACGGTAATGCGGTCGGACAGCTCACTGACCACGCTCAGGTTGTGTTCGACCATCAACACCGTGCGCCCCACCGCTGCGCGCCGCACCAGCTCAATCACCATGTTCACATCCTCGTGCCCCATGCCCTGGGTCGGTTCGTCGAGCAACAGCACACTGGGGTCCAGCGCCAGGGTGGTGGCCAGTTCCAGCGCGCGTTTACGGCCATAAGGCAGTTCGATGGTCTGGGTGTGGGCGTAGTCAAGCAGGCCCACCTCGTCGAGCATCTGCATGGCCCGCTCGTTGAGGGAATCGAGGCTGCTTTGCGGCTTCCAGAAATGGTAGGAGTCGCCGCGCTTGCGCTGCAGGGCCACGCGCACGTTTTCCACCACACTCATGTGGCCGAACACGGCGGAGATCTGGAACGAGCGCACCAGGCCCAGGCGCGCAATCTCGTTGGGCTTGAGGCGGGTGATGGGTTGGCCCAGGTAGAGGATCTCGCCGCGGGTCGGCGGGAGAAACTTGGTGAGCAGATTAAACACGGTGGTTTTGCCGGCCCCGTTGGGACCGATCAAGGCGTGGATGTGGCCCTTCTGCACACGCAGATCAACTGAGTCTACGGCGGTAAAACCGCGAAACTCCTTGGTCAGGCCGCGTGTTTCCAAGACAAACTCTGGTGACATGTGGAGCCCTCTAACCTTGATTGTTTTTATTGGTTATGGCGCTGCTGGCACACTCTACTTCTTGTTTACGCTTACGTAAACGTTATGAAATATACAAAAGTCCTACAGGGACTACAGAAACAACTTGTGACCAAATGTATCAGAGGTGCAACAGGTGCTATCCAGAGGCTCAAGCACGGGCCTCAGCGGGCTGATCGAGGCCGTATAAACACCCCGATCAGGGCCTTGCCCGCCGCTCATTTCGCGCTTCTGGGCACACGGCCCATCAGGTAGAACTCCGGGTTGGGCGGCGTTCCAGCCAAGGACACCAGGCGGTTGGAGAGGCTGAAAAAGGCCGTCACCGCGCCGATGTCCCAGATGTCCTCGTCACTGAAGCCCACCGCCTGCAGGCGTTCGCGCCAGGCATCGTCGAGCGCGCCGCCAACGGCGCCCAGGTGAAAGGCAAAATCGAGCATCAGCCGCTGGCGCTCGCCAATCGGCGCGGTGCGATGGTTGATCGCTACCTGGTCGGCCAACAGCGGGTCCTTGCTGTAGATGCGCAGGATCGCGCCATGGGCCACCACGCAATACAGGCAACCGTGGCGCGCGCTGGTGGCGACCACGATCATCTCCTTCTCTGCCGGCGTGAGGCTCTCGGACTCACGGTCCATCAAGGCATCGTGGTAGGCAAAAAAGGCGCGAAATTCCGCCGGCCGGTGGGCCAGCATCAGGAACACGTTAGGGACAAAACCGGCCTTGTCCTGCACCGCGAGGATACGCTCGCGCACGTCGGCGGGCAGTTGCTCGAGGGTCTGCGGAACCGGGAAATGGCTGATACCAGAAGACATGGGACGTCCTTGATCAATGACCACGATGGGCGAAAGACTCAGGCGCACAACGAACATCAAAACCCGAGCCGGGTGTTACGCGGCATTTACGTTAACGTAAAGGTAATGCGGCGACAACCGGCTTTTTCTACAGCGCCGGCATGACGTGAACGCCTTCAGCGTCACCGGCTTGTGGGGGGCGGTTTCACTGGGTGCCACAGGGATTGTGTTCATCCCTGTGGCCGTTGACCCACTTAAAAATACTTGAGCCAGACCCAATCCCGGCGACGACTCTTGAGCCGGGAAAACCAGCGTACCGGCAGGTACAGGGCCAACGCCAACAGCCCCGCCGCCAACCACACCGCCCACACGGAATCAAACCCGTAATAGCTGCCCTGATTCAGGCCCAAGCACGCCACTGCCAACAGGTAGGCGAACTTCAGGACGTACAGGTGCAGCAGATAGAAGAACATCGGTGCCGAGCCGAACACGCTCAATGCCAGGATCCAGCGGCTGCCCTGGCGCCGTTCGAACCCGCGCAACAGCAGCAGGCCGAGGCCCAGGGTCAAGGTGATGAACAGCAAGGACGGCGGGTACTTGGTGATGTTGAAAAAGCTCATCAGCGTCTGCAGGGTACTGTCCCCCTGGGCCCAGGGTTTGTCGCCGTAGCCGTTGAGCAAGCGCAAGCCGACGAAGCCTGCCAGAGCGGCGACACCGCCGATCAAGAGTGCGCGCTGGCGCCAGGCTGCGTCGCTGGCCTGGGCGAACCAGGGACCGAGGGCATATCCCAGGCCGATCACGCCGATCCACGGCAGCACCGGGTAGGAGGTGCGCAGGCGCAGGCCTTCGCAGAGCTCGATCCAGCCGCGGTCATGCAGCACCGCCCAAGGTACGTGCAGCGCCGACTCCAGCCCAACGTGCAGGCCGTCCAGCAGGTTGTGCCCGGCGATGATCAGCAGGCTCAAGCCCAGCAACACCGGGCGTGGCAGCCAGACCAGCGCCGACAGGGCCAGCATGCTCAGGCCGATGGCCCAGATCACCTGCAGGTAGATCACCGTCGGCGGGATCTGGAAGGTCCAGGCGAAGTTCACCAGGGTGATTTCCAGCAACACCAGGAACAACCCGCGCTTGAACAGGAACCCGCAGACATCCGCCTTGCCCGCGTATTTTTCGCCATACAGGTAGGCAGACAGGCCTGTGAGCAGCACAAAGATCGGTGCACACAGATGGGCCAGGGTGCGGCTCAGGAACAGCGCGGGTTCGGTGGTGGCGATGTCCATGGGGTCGCTGACCTGGCGGTGCAGCAGAAAGGTTTCCCGCACATGGTCGAGCAACATGAACACAATCACCAAGCCTCGCAAGGCATCGATGGACAGCAACCGGCCAGCGCCGGCGGGTCGGACAACAGCATTTGTCATGGGGGGTCGCAACGCAGAGGTGGAGGAAACAGCCTGCACAGGCCATTGGGCTTGATAATCTGCGCAATAGTATTACATTGCATAACCCATTCGAAACCCCGTTGCACAGGCATGCGCTGCTGGCCGGCTCGGCTCAGCATCAGTCTCGCGGGCTGGTTGAGGACGGCCGCGAGTATCACCCTCGACACCGGCCAGGCAGAGCTCGACAGCGAGCGGATTCACCTGGCCGTCGAGTCCACCCTGAGCGGACGCTTCTGAGTCAGATTGTCATCCAGCCATTCGCCCCTGGGGGTCAGTGCTCGTTGGCCACGCCCACTTGCACCTGCCCGTCGTTCAGGCGCACCGGCCAGACACGCAGGCGCTGTTGCGGATGCTCCAGGCAACACCCGTCCTCGAGTCGAAAGTGCTGCTTGTACAGGGGCGACGCCACCACCAGTTGGCCCTTGAGGCTGCCCACCAGTCCGCGACCGATGACGTTGGCCCCCGAGTGCGGATCGTGATTGTCGATGGCATACAGCGTCTTGCCCTCGGCGTCCGGCAGGTAGAACAGCGCCACTTGCGCGCCGTCGAACCACACCACCACTCCCGAGTTGCGGACCAGGTCATGCTGGCTGCACACCGACTGCCAGAGGGGTGAGCGGGCGTCGGCGCGCGGGGAATTGGACAGGCTCATCAGGCAAGCTCCTCGGTGACAGGGATTAGGTTGAGTTCGGCGGCCATGATGGGCCGGCGTTGCCCACGCTCCTCGACAAAATGGATGCTCGGGTCGGGACGTTCATCGTTGACGAAGGTACGGAAACGCTTGAGTTTGTCCGGGTCCTTGAGGGCGTTGGCCCACTCGCACTCATAACGATTGACCACTAACTGCATTTGCGACTCCAGCTCCTCGCCCAGCCCCAGGCTGTCGTCGATGACCACCTGCTTGAGGTAATCCAGCCCGCCTTCCAGGCTCTCGCGCCAGACCGAAGTGCGCTGCAATTTGTCGGCGGTGCGAATGTAGAACATCAGGAAGCGGTCGATGTAGCGGATCAGGGTCGCGTCATCCAGGTCGGTGGCAAACAGCTCGGCGTGCCGCGGGCGCATGCCGCCGTTGCCGCACAGGTACAGGTTCCAGCCGTTCTCGGTGGCAATCACGCCAACGTCCTTGCTCTGGGCCTCGGCGCACTCACGGGTGCAGCCGGAGACCGCGAACTTGAGTTTGTGCGGCGCACGCAGGCCCTTGTAGCGGTCCTCGATCAGCAAGGCCATGGCCACGCTGTCCTGCACCCCGTAGCGGCACCAGGTGCTGCCGACGCAGGACTTCACCGTGCGGGTCGACTTGCCGTAGGCATGCCCGGTTTCAAAACCGGCCTCAATCAGCTCACCCCAGATCTGCGGCAACTGGTGCAACTGGGCGCCGAACAGGTCGATGCGCTGGCCACCGGTGATCTTGGTGTACAGCTGGTACTTCTTCGCCACCTGGCCGATCACGATCAGTTTCTCGGCGCTGATCTCGCCCCCGGCAATACGTGGCACCACCGAATAGGTGCCGTTCTTCTGCATGTTGGCCATGAAGGTGTCATTGGTGTCCTGCAACGGCACCAGCGAAGCGTCCAGGATCGGCTGGTTCCAGCACGAGGCGAGGATCGAACCCACGGCCGGCTTGCACACATCACAGCCGGTGTGCCCACGGCCATGGCGGGCCAACAGTTCTTCGAAACTGTGCAGCCCTTCGACCCGCACCAGGGCGTAGAGCTCCTGCCGGGTAAAGGCGAAGTGCTCGCACAGGCTCTTGTCGACGCTGACGCCACGGGCGGTCAATTCGTGCTCGAACACCTGCTTGAGCAGGCCGGCGCAGCCGCCACAGCCGGTGCAGGCCTTGGTTTGCGTCTTGAGCTGGGCCAGATCGCTGCAGCCACCGTCGATGGCCGAACAGATCGCGCCCTTGCTGACGTTATGGCACGAGCAAACCATGGCCGATTCGGGCAAGGCACCCGGGCCCAGGGTGGGCGCGCCACTCGAGGATGGCAGAATCAGGCCGGCCGGTTCGGCCGGCAGGGCGATGCCGTTCTGGGCGTACTGCAGCAAGGTGTCGTAGTAACTGTTGTCACCCACCAGCACCGCCCCCAGCACCTGCTTGCCGGTCGCGTCGACCACCAGCCGGCGGTAGCTGGCACTGGCCTCATCGATGAACTGGTAGCTGCGCGCCCCCGGGGTGTGGGCATGGGCATCGCCGATGGAGCCGACGTCGACCCCCAGCAGTTTGAGCTTGGTCGACATGTCCGCGCCGATAAAAGGCTCGGCGTCCTGACCGCACAACTGCGCAGCGACACTGCGGGCCATCTGGTAGCCCGGTGCGACCAGGCCGAACAGGCTGCCATTCCACGAGGCACACTCGCCGATCGCATAGATGTGCGGGTCGCTGCTCAGGCACTGGTCGTCGATCACCACCCCACCGCGCGGGCCGATCTGCAGTTCGCATTGGCGAGCCAGGGCATCCTGGGCGCGGATCCCGGCGGAGAACACGATCAGGTCGGTTTCCAGGCTTTCTTCATTGGCAAAGTTCATCCGGTAGCGGTACTGCTCGCCGGCACTGATCGATTGCGTGGCGCGGGACAGGTGCACACCAACACCCAGCCGTTCGATTTGCGCCTTCAACGCCAGGCCACCCAACTCGTCCAGTTGCACCGGCATCAGGCGCGGGGCAAATTCCACCACATGGGCTTCCAGGCCGAGGCTTTTCAGGGCGTTCGCGGCCTCCAGGCCGAGCAGCCCCCCGCCCACCACCACACCGCGCCGCGCGTGGCTGGCGGCGCGCCGGATCGCGTCGAGGTCCTCGAGGGTGCGGTAGACCAGGCGCGAGTCGCCTTCGGCGCCATCGATGTCCGGCACAAAGGGGTAGGAACCAGTGGCCAGGACCAGAGTGTCGTAGGCGACGCTGCCCTGGGCGGTCATCACCTGGCGCCCGGCACGGTCGATGTCCAGTACCGGTACGCCCAGGTGCAGGGTCACACCCGGCGTCTGGTACAGCGCCGCGTCGGACAGCGCCAGTGACTCGGCATCGCGTCCCGTGAAGTACTCGGACAGGTGCACCCGGTCATAGGCCCGGACCGGTTCCTCGCTGAAGACATGCAGTTGATAGCGCCCAAGGGCGCCGCGCTCGATCAGTTGTTCCACACAATGATGGCCGACCATGCCGTTTCCGATCACGACCAGGGTTTGCAAGGTGTTCAACGCGGCAACATTGGAGTTCATAAGTAGCACCCGATCACTGTTCTAAAAGCAAAAAAAAACGCCTGAAACCTTGCGGTTCCAGGCGTCTTTGCCTGTTCATTTGCGCTGTACAAACCCGACTGCTGTGCCCGGTTCAACGCTGTTGCCCACGACCTGTGCGGCCAATCGATCGTCGTTGACCGAGGGGGCTGCCTGGACGACGGTGTTGCCGCGCGCCAGGCCTGCAGGATGCTTTGCAGCCTTTGTGCCAGAACCGCTGTCAGCCCCCCACACCCGCGATTCAGGGCGCTCGCAGCCCATGTGCACGGGCGCCCGGCCTGGAGCGAACACCTCGCGGCGTGACTTGGCTTAGTGCACGGAAGGTGGCGCGGGCTTTATAACAGTGCATGGCCTAGCGATGCTCCACTTGCGCGCGATGGGGCCAGCACAGCCAACGTCGATGGCACCTGACACAGCGCTAGCGCAAACAGGCTCAACAACGGGCACGAGCCCTTGGTGCTGTATTGTCGCGGCGAAATTTTCGCTTGGTGTTTTCCCTGGTCGGCGGCGGCGACGTGCTCTTGTATGATGGTTCACTTTAAGAATGGGCCGCGGATTCGAACGTGCCGATGAGCACCGGAGCAACTCCGGACTGATGCCCTCGGGGCACGTATTTACCCCAAATTCCTGTTTTTACCGCACAGCGCTTTCCTGGAGCGCACCTGGGCCCCTGCGCCCGGTGTTCGCCTGCCCCGGGCTCGCAGTCATCAAGGAGTTTCACATGGATAGGCTTTACCGGACGTCCCCCCAGGACGGCTGCGCCCCGCGCTTCGCCTTCAATCAACTGAGGCTCGGCCTGTTGCTGGCCAGCGCCCTGCCCTCGGCCCACGCTGCCGAGACCCTGCTGCCGGCCGTGACCGTGAATGCCGACGACCACTCCGGCTACCAGGTCTCCGAGGCTGCGGTCGGTGGGTTCGACCCTGCGCCCTTGCTCGACACGCCGGCCTCGATTGCGGTGATCAACGACGCCCTGATCAAGGACCAGCAAGCACGCCTGCTCAGTGAAGTGTTGAAAAACGACGCCTCGGTGGGTGAAAGCTATGCGCCGGTCGGCTACTACGAGAACTTCGTGGTGCGCGGCTTCTCCCTGAACGCCGCCAGCAGCTACAAGATCAACGGCCGTACCATCACCGGCGAGCAGAACGTCGGCCTGGAGAACAAACAGCAGGTGGAACTGCTCAAGGGCCTGGCAGGCCTGCAGAGCGGGGTCAGCGAGCCCGGCGGGCTGATCAATTATGTGACCAAGCGGCCGACCGATGTGCGCTCGGTCACGGTCTCCACCGACGATCGCGGCAGCGGTTACCTGGCCACCGACGTCGGTGGTTTTTTTGGCAGCGAACAACAGTTCGGTCTGCGCGCCAACCTGGCCCATGAGGACCTGCACTCCTACGTCGAGCACACCAATGGCCAGCGCGATTTCGCCTCCCTGGCACTGGACTGGACCCTGAGCGACGCCGCGCTGTTGCAACTGGATGTCGAGTACCAGACCAAGCAACAGCGTTCGGCACCGGGCTACCAGTTGCTGGGCGGCACCGAGCTGCCGCACCACGCCTCGCCCAAGCAGTTGCTGGCACACCAGAGCGGCTCCAAACCGGTGACCACCGATGCGCTGAACCTCAACGGCAACTTCGAGTACCGCTTCAGCGACACCTGGAAAGGCAACCTCAGCGCTTCACGCAGCCGGGTGGTGATCGATGACTACAGCTCGTTCGCCTGGGGCTGCGACCCCATCAAGAGTTGTGCAGGTGCGGTGGTGCCCAACTACTTCAATCCCGAGGGTGACTACGACATCTACGACTTCCGCAGCCCCGACGACACCCGGCGCAACGACGAAGCCCAGGCCACCCTCAGCGGCACCTTCGACACGGCGGGCCTGGGCCACGAACTGACCGTCGGCAGCAGCGCGTTTCGGCGTATCGTCGACAAGCGCGAACCGATCAACGAGTGGATCGGCAGTGCCAATATCGCCAGCGAGCCGGTCGATTTCCCGCGCTACGCGGGTCCGCTCAATGATGCGTATCGACACCTGGACAGCCGGCAGTATGGGCTGTTCTTCAACGACCGGATCAGCTTCAACGAACAGTGGCAGACCGTGCTCGGCGGGCGCGAAGTGCGCCTCGATGAAGAGACCTTCGACAGCCAGGGCGACACCACCCGCCATACCCAGCGCTACGAGTTCCTGCCCCAGGCCGCGTTGATCTACAAACCGCTGCCGAACCTGGTGTTATACAGCCGCTACAGCAAAGGCCTGTCCCTGGGTGGCGAGGCGCCGTGGTTCGCCAGCAATTACTTCGAGATCCTCGCGCCGACCGTGTCGCGGCAAATCGAAGCCGGGATCAAGTACGACTGGCAACGCCTGAGCCTCGGCGCAGCGCTGTTCCAGATCCGCCAGGGCTATCAGTATTCCCAGCCCAATGCCGATGGCAGCTTCACCTTCACCGAGCAGGGTGAGCAGAAGAACACCGGCCTGGAGCTCTCGGCCAATGGCTGGGCCAGCCAGCGCCTGCAGATTTCCGCCAGTGTCGCAGCGATCCGCTCGCGGGTCAGCGGCACCGACACCCCAGCCTACGAAGGTCACCAGACCCTCAACGTACCGAACCTGCGTGCCAGTCTCTATGGCGACTATGCCCTGCCCTGGGTCGACGGCCTGGCGCTGCTCGGCGGGGTGCAATACAGCGCCAGCAAATACGCCAGCCAGCAAGGCCAGGTCGAGGCCAGCGCCTACGCCGTGTTCAACATCGGTAGCCGCTACAGCACGCGCATCGACGGCTACGACACGGTGTTCCGCCTGACCGTCGACAACCTGTTCGACAAGCGCTACTGGCGCGATGCCGGTGAATACATGGGCGACAACTACCTGTTCCAGGGGGCACCGCTGACCGCCCGCTTGAGCGCATCGGTCAACTTCTGATCCGGCCCGCCGAGGCCACGCTTGAGGATTTGACGGCCGGGGTCACCCCAGCTGCTTGACCATGGGCACGCAGGCCAGTTGCAGGCCCGAGGGGGAATGGTAGATGGCCAGTTGCTCGCCACGGTAGCCGCAGCGCCGGTAGAAGTCGGCCGCATTCAAGGTCGCGTCGAGTACCACCTGCTCCAGGTCCAACTGCCGCGCCAACTGTTCGAGGAATTGGAGCATCAACAGGCCAATCCCCTGCTGCATGAATTCGGGCAGGACGAAGATCGCGCCGATTTCCCGCCGCGGCAGATCGAGCATGCCGGTGGCCACGGCCACGCCATCGACACACCCCATGTAGAAGTGTGAGTCCATCAGCGCACTGTAGCCATCCGCCGCTGAGCCGGCGGTCCAGGTCAGCATCTGCTGTTCGGTATAAGCGCCGATGCATTGGTGGCGGATCGCGCGCAGGCGAATCTCGAAAGCGGCCTGGGCGTCGTCCTGGGTAGCGCGGCGAATCTGCAGCATATCGTTCTCCATTGGCCAGCTTCGGACAGCGCAAAAAAAGCCCCGTCCATTGCTGGCGGGGCCTTGGGTCATAACGTCATATCCTGAACACGCCTGACCTCACGACCCGCCAGCGGCGGTCATGGAGCAGCACATCCTGTTCAGGCGGTGGTTTCTGGTCATGGCTCGATATTGTTGACCCAGCCCCCACCTGTCAATCCCGCAGTCAGGGGGGAGGCTCAATCCGCCTGTACCGTCACCTGCAGTTGCTCGCCCAACCCGGCAATGCCCAGGCGCATGGTCTGGCCGGGGCGCAGGTAGACGGGGTCGGGCTTGATGCCCAGGCCGACGCCTGGTGGAGTGCCGGTGGAGATGATGTCGCCCGGTTGCAGGCTCATACAACGGCTCAGGTAGGCGATCAGTTGCGGCACCGAGAAGATCAGCGTGCGGGTGTTGCCTTTCTGGTAGCGGTGGCCGTCGACGTCCAGCCACAGGTCCAGCGCATGAGGGTCGGCGATTTCATCGCGGGTGACCAGCCACGGGCCGATCGGGCCGAAGGTGTCGAAGCCCTTGCCCTTGTCCCAGGTGCCGCCGCGCTCCAGTTGCCAGGCGCGCTCGGAGACATCGTTGATCACGCAGTAACCGGCGACGTGGTCCATGGCATTGGCCTCATCGATGTAGCGCCCACCCTTGCCGATGACCACCCCCAGTTCGACTTCCCAGTCGGTCTTGAGCGAACCACGGGGGATCTCGATGTTGTCGTTGGGGCCGCAAATCGCGCTGGTCCATTTGCTGAAGATGATCGGCTCCTTCGGCACGTCCATATTCGACTCGGCGGCATGGTCGGCGTAGTTCAGGCCGATGCAGATGAACTTGCCCACCTGGCCGACGCAGGCGCCGATCCGGGGTTGGCCGGGCACCAATGGCAGGCTGCTGGGGTCGATCGCCGCCAGGGCCGCCAGGCCTTGTGGGGTCAGGGTCTGCCCGGCGATGTCCGCAACGTGGCCCGAGAGGTCGCGAAGCTGCTGGTGGGCATCCAGCAGGCCCGGCTTTTCCGAACCCTTGTCGCCATAACGCACTAATTTCATGTGTCGCTCCTGCTTCTACTGAATAGGTGCCGGGTGGCGCTCAGATACTCATGCCGCCATCGATGACGTGCACACCACCGGTGGTATAGGCCGAGGCATCGCTGCCCAGGTACAAGGCCAACTGGGCGATCTCCGCGGCGCTGCCGATCCGACCCATGGGCTGGCGATCGAGAAACTGCTGGTACACCCGCGCCTCGGCCACGCCCTGTTGCGCGGCCTGTTCGGCGATCCGCTGGCGCAGCGACGGCGACTCCACGGTGCCGGGGCAAATCGCGTTGCAGCGAATGCCCTGGCCGATGAAGTCGGCGGCGACCGCCTTGGTCAGGCCCACCACCGCCGCCTTGCTGGCCGCGTAGGCAAAACGATTGGGCACGCCCTTGACGCTGGAAACCACCGACGACATGTTGATGATCGAGCCCCCGCCACGCGCGAGCATGCCCGGCAGCACCGCGCGGATCATCCGGTACATGGCGGTCACGTTGATGTCCATGGAGCGGGCCCAGGCCGCTTCATCGCACGCCAGGATGTTGCCGCTGTGCACATAGCCGGCGCAATTGAACAACACATCCAAACCACCGATCCGCTGGCACGCCTCGCTGATAGCGCTGGCCGAGGTGACGTCCAGGGTCAGGGCTTCGATGCCCGGGATCCCTTGCAGCCCGCGCACCTCGATATCACTGGCGAACACCTGCGCACCCGCCTCGGCAAAGGCCATGGCACTGGCCAACCCGATGCCCTGCCCGGCCGCCGTCACCAACACCCGCTTGTTCTGCATCTTCATACTCGCTCCAGGCTAGCGCTGCTGGCCGCGTTTTTTGCGGTCCTGCCGAGCATCGCCGCGGGGATCGCCAGGATCAGCGCGCCGCTGATGAACAGACACGCCGCCAGCACGTAAGTACCGTTGTTGATGTTGCCCGTAAGGTTCTCGGCCACGGCGGTGATCATCGAGCCGGTGAAGCCGGACAAGTTGCCGATGGCGTTGATCATGCCGATCCCGGCCGCGGCCGCCACACCCGACAGCACGGTGCCCGGCAGGGTCCAGAAAATCGGCATCAGGCTGAGAATCCCCGAGGCGGCGACGCTGAGGAACAGCACGGAGAGCATCAGGTTGTCAGCGAAAAAGGCACTGAGGATCAGCCCGGCGCCGCCGATGAAGGCAGGAATCGCCGCATGCAGCCGACGCTCGCCGGTACGGTTGGAGTGGCGCGCGTTGAGCAGCATCACCACCGTGGCCACCGCATAGGGAATCGCGGTCAGCAGGCCGATGTGCAGGCTGTTGGTGATGCCGGTGCTCTTGATGATCGATGGCATCCAGAACGCCAGGCCATAGAAGCCGGTGTTGAAGGTCAGCAGGATCAGGACCAGCAACCACACGCGCGGGTTGAAGAACACCTCGCCCAGGCGCGACACCTTGCCTTGGTTGTCGGTCTGCAGGTTGGCCTTGAGCATGGCTTTTTCGGCGGCTGACAGCCACTTGGCCTTGTCGATGTTGTCGGCCAGGCAAACGATGACGACGAAGGCCATGATGATCGACGGAATACCCTCGATGATCAGCATCCACTGCCAGCCCGACAGGCCATGCACCCCTTGCATGCTGTTCATCAGCCAGCCGGAGAGGATTCCGCCCAGGGTCAGGCTGATCGGCATGGCCATCAGGAACCCGGACATCACCCGGCTCTGGCGATGGGTCGGGAACCAGTAGTTGAGGTACAGGATCACCCCGGGAAAGAAGCCCGCTTCACAGATCCCCAGCAGGAACCGCAGCACATAGAACATGGTGCTCGATTCAAGCCCGAAGAACCCCGCCAGCGGCACCGTGTAGGCCACGGCCATGGAGATCACCGCCCAACTGAGCATGATCCGGGCGATCCAGAAGCGCGCGCCGAAGCGATGCAGCAACAGGTTGCTGGGCACTTCGAAGAGGAAGTAGCCCCAGAAGAACATGCTGGCGCCCAGGGCGTAGACGGTGTTGCTGAATTGCAGCTCGTTGAGCATGTCGAGCTTGGCGAAGCCGATGTTGACTCGGTCCAGGTAGGCGGCCATGTAGCACAGCAGCAGCACCGGCAGGATGCGCCAGATCACTTTGCGGTAGGTGCGGTCTTCAAAGTCGAGTTCGCTGGCTTGCGCCTGCGCGGGCAGGTGCTCGGATATCGTTTGCATGGAGGTAACCCCTGGGCATGTGGACATGCCTGATTGTTTTTATCGAATGGGTCACGCCGGGCGAGCCATTCACCCGGCGTTGCTGCGTGGACTAGAGTGCCTGGGTGGTTTTTTCTCCGTTGACCAGGCGCGTCAACCCCAAGGGATTGCTGTTGCGCAGGGCTTCGGGAAGCAAGGCATCCGGAAAGTTCTGGTAGCACACCGGGCGCAGGAAACGGTCAATGGCCAGGGTGCCCACCGAGGTGCCACGGGCATCGGACGTCGCCGGCCAGGGGCCGCCGTGAACCATGGCGTCGCACACTTCGACGCCGGTCGGGTAACCGTTGACCAGCACCCGGCCGACTTTCTGCGCCAGCACCGCCACCAGGTCGGCAGCCTGTGCAAGTTCGCCCGGCTCACCCAGCAAGGTGGCGGTCAGTTGCCCACGCAACCCCTGCAAGGCCGCCAGCAGTTCACTGCGATCCGCCACTTCGACCACCACGGTGGCCGGGCCAAAGATTTCTTCCTGCAGCAGTTCGTCACCGCTGAGCAGCAACTGGACGTCGGCCAGGAACAGTTGCGCCCGGGCTTGATTACCCTGCTGCGCCTGTCCGGCCAGGTGCGTGACTTGGGGATGGGCGCGCAAGGTGGCGCAGCCTTCGACGTAACTGCGCAGGCCACCGGCGTTGAGCATGGTCTGCCCGGGCTGTTCGGCGATCAGCACGCCGAGCGATTGCAGGAAAGCGCTGAACTGCGGCGAACGTATGCCAATCACCAGGCCCGGATTGGTGCAGAACTGGCCGGCGCCCATCACCACCGAGGCGGCCAGTTCGCGGGCGATCTGTTCGCCGCGCACCTGCAGCGCCTCAGGCAGCACCAGCACCGGATTGATGCTGCTCATCTCGGCGAACACCGGGATTGGTTGCGCCCGGGCGGCGGCCATGTCGCACAGCGCCCGGCCGCCCTTGAGCGAACCGGTGAAGCCGACTGCCTGGATCAGCGGGTGCTTGACCAGCGCCTCACCGACGCCGGCACCGAAGATCATGTTGAACACCCCGGCCGGCATGCCGGTTTTCTCGGCGGCGCGAAGGATTGCCAGGGCCACCTGCTCGGCCGTCGCCATGTGCCCGCTGTGGGCCTTGAACACCACCGGGCAGCCCGCGGCCAGGGCTGCAGCGGTGTCGCCACCGGCGGTGGAAAAGGCCAGGGGAAAGTTGCTGGCACCGAACACCGCGACCGGGCCGACACCCAGGCGGCACTGGCGCAGATCCACCCGTGGCAGGGGCTGGCGCTGGGGCAGCGGCAAATCGATCCGCGCCCCGAGGAAGTCGCCCCGGCGCAGGGTCTGGGCGAACAGGCGCATCTGCCCGCTGGTGCGGGCCCGTTCGCCCTGGATGCGTGCCGTGGGCAAGGCGGTTTCGCGGCAGACCAGGGCCACGAACTGCTCGTCCAGGGCATCCAGTTCGCTGGCGATGGCGTCAAGGAATTCGGCCCGGCGCTCGGCCGGCAAGTTGCTGTAGAGTGCGTTGGCCTGATGGGCCGCCGTGGCAGCGGCGTGCACTTCCTCGGCCGTGGCCTGGATAAAGGCGTTGGGCAGCGGCTGCCCGGTAGTCGCATCAACGCTGTGCAGGACCACGGAGCCGGCGGCGCTACGGCCACCGGCGATGAAGTTGTGACCGGACAGTTCGGGCATGACAGTCTCCTGACCCAGAGGGAAATCTGGTCGGTACTCTACTGCCGCGAATCGATTCTTTCCCAATGGCATTTTTGGATTAACCGATAACCAAGCGTTATCGAGTTTTCCCTTCGGCTGCCCCGCTTTCCGTCGCCTGATCCCTGGCCAGGCGCGCGTTGTCCTTGAGAATTTGCGCGAACTCCAGCGCCGCCCCCACCAGTTGTTCGCCCTTGCGGGTGAGGATGCCGTAGTCCTGTGGCGCCAGGTGCAGGGGGGTGTCGAGGGCTTTCAACTGGCCGCTTTCCAGCAGCGGATAGACCATGGCGTCCGGCAGCATGCCGATCATCGGCCCGCGCTGCAGGACCTGCAGGAAGGTCTGCATGGAGATGGTGTCGACGGTGTTGCGCGGCAGCGCCACCCCGGCCTCGGCGAATGCCAGTTCCATGCGCGCACGAATCGGCGTGCCCACCGGGTACAGAATCCACGGCAGGTCCACCAACTGTTGCAGGGAGATCGGGCCGGCGTCGGCCAGTGGGTGGCGGCTGTTGACCACGATGCAGAAGGGTTCCGGGGCCAGGGGCTGGAAGTCGTAGCGTTGCTCCTGGCTGTGCTCGGTGAACCGGGCCACCGCCAGGTCGAGCTTTTTCTCTTCGAGCATCTCCATCAGGTGGTTGCTGGTCTGCTCCACCACCTCGATCGACAACAGCGGCCAGCGCTGCTTGATCTGCAGAATCGCCTCGGGCAGGGCGATGGCGGTGGCGGCAAAAATCCCGCCGACCTTGAGATGACCATGGCCGCCCTCGCGCAGGCTGCCGATCTGCTCAACGAAGGAGCGTGCGTCATTCAGGGCGATCTGCGCGTACCGCAAGACATGCTCGCCCAGCGCCGTGGGCGGCATGCTGCGCGGCTGGCGTTCGAACAGGGCAAACCCGAGCAGGCTTTCGATTTCCTTGAGCATCTTGCTGATGGCCGGCTGGCTGAGGTTCATCTGCTGCGCCGCCAGGTGCATGTTGCGGGTGCGGCCCAGGGTGTCGATTAGCAGCAGGTGCCGGAATTTGAGCCAGCCGCAGAAGCTGGAGAATGACAGTTCGGACATGGGGGTGCCTCGTCAAACAATAACCTGTAGTTATCGATTACTGAAAATATCTCATTGGAGTTTATCGAGTGCCAGTCATAGCGTGAAGCCTTTACGGACCAGGAAGATTTGCCATGTCGTTACTGCTTACTCCCGAGAACACCCTGCCGGTCGATGGCGTGGCCGGCACCTTGATTGGTCGCGCCTGGGTTCCAGGGCCGATTGCCGGTCCTTCGCTGATCGTCCTGCGGGCCGATGGCGTGTTCGACCTGTCGCAGCGCTTCGCGACCCTGAGTGATTTGCTGGAGTCGGACAGCCCCCTGGCCGATGTGCGCCAAACCCCCGGCACCTTCCTGACCAGCGTGGAAAACCTGCTGGCCAATACCGGCCCTGACGCCGACCCAAGCCAACCCTACCTGCTGCCACCGCTGGACCTGCAAGTGATCAAGGCCGCGGGCGTGACCTTCGCCGCAAGCATGATCGAGCGCGTCATCGAGGAGCAGGCCGGTGGCGATGCGGGCAAGGCCGAGCAGGTGCGGGCCATCGTCCATGGGGTGATCGGCGACAACCTGCGCTCGATCGTGCCCGGCTCCGCACAAGCGGCGCAGTTGAAGGCGCTGTTGATTGAACAAGGCATGTGGTCGCAGTACCTGGAAGTGGGCATCGGCCCAGACGCAGAAATCTTCACCAAGGCGCCGGTCCTCGCCGCCGTCGGCAGCGGTAACCCGATCGGCATTCATCCCGGCTCGATCTGGAACAACCCGGAGCCGGAAGTGGTGCTGGCGGTCAACAGCCGCGGGCAGATCCACGGCGCGACCCTGGGCAACGACGTCAACCTGCGGGATTTCGAGGGGCGCAGCGCGCTGTTGCTGAGCAAGGCCAAGGACAACAATGCGTCCTGCGCCATCGGCCCGTTCATTCGCCTGTTCGACGAGCAGTTCAGCCTGGACGATGTGCGCGCCTGTGTGGTCGACCTGCAGGTCGAGGGCACGGACGGCTACCGGATGCACGGTTCCAGTTCCATGAGCCAGATCAGCCGTGACCCCGAGGACCTGGCCGGGCAGACCCTCAACGCCAACCATCAATATCCCGACGGCTTCCTGCTGTTTCTCGGTACCCTGTTCGCCCCGACCGAGGACCGTGATCACGTCGGCAGCGGCTTCACCCACAAACTGGGCGACCAGGTGCGGATCAGCAGCCCGTTGCTCGGCAGCCTGCACAACCGGGTCACCCACAGTTCTGCCGCCACGCCCTGGACCTTTGGCGTTGGCGCCTTGTTGCGCAACCTGGCGTCCCGAGGCCTGCTCGCCCGTTGAGCCCGACGCCGGTTGACGATTCATCCAATTATAAGAGAGCCATGAATCATGAGTGACACCCCGAAACGCCCGCTGCGTAGCGAGCAATGGTTCAACGACCCGGCCCACGCCGACATGACCGCGCTCTATGTCGAGCGCTACATGAACTACGGCATGACCCGTGAAGAGCTGCAGTCGGGTCGCCCGATCATCGGCATCGCCCAGACCGGCAGTGACCTGACGCCCTGCAACCGGCACCACCTGGAGCTGGCGCAACGGGTCAAGGCCGGGATCCGTGATGCCGGCGGCATTCCCATGGAATTCCCGGTGCACCCGATTGCCGAGCAGACGCGCCGCCCCACCGCCGCGCTGGACCGCAACCTGGCCTACCTGGGGCTGGTGGAAATCCTCCACGGCTACCCACTCGATGGCGTGGTGCTCACCACCGGGTGCGACAAGACCACGCCAGCCTGCCTGATGGCGGCCGCAACCACCGACCTGCCGGCGATTGTGCTGTCGGGCGGGCCGATGCTCGACGGTCACCACAAGGGTGAACTGATCGGCTCCGGCACCGTGCTCTGGCATGCGCGCAACCTGCTCGCCGCCGGCGATATCGACTACGAAGGCTTCATGGAAATGACCACCGCGGCTTCGCCTTCGGTGGGTCACTGCAACACCATGGGCACCGCCTTGTCGATGAACGCCCTGGCCGAAGCGCTGGGCATGTCCCTGCCCGGCTGCGCCAGCATCCCGGCGCCCTATCGCGAGCGCGGCCAGATGGCCTATGCCACCGGCAAGCGCATCTGCGAACTGGTGCGCCAGGACGTGCGTCCGTCGCAGATCATGACCCGCGAAGCCTTCGAGAACGCCATTGCCGTGGCTTCGGCCCTGGGCGCCTCGAGCAACTGCCCGCCGCACCTGATCGCCATCGCTCGGCACATGGGCGTCGAACTGAGCCTGGATGACTGGCAGCGAATTGGCGAAGACGTGCCGCTGCTGGTCAATTGCATGCCGGCCGGCAAATACCTGGGCGAAGGGTTCCACCGTGCCGGCGGCGTACCGGCGGTGATGCACGAACTGCAAAAGGCCGGTCGCCTGCACGAAGACTGCGCCTCGGTCAGCGGTCAGACCATCGGCGAGATCGTGCGCAGCACCCTGACCAGCAACACCGACGTGATCCACCCTTTCGACTCCCCACTCAAGCACCGCGCCGGTTTTATCGTGCTCAGCGGCAACTTCTTCGACAGCGCGATCATGAAGATGTCGGTGGTCGGCGAAGCGTTCCGCAAGACTTACCTGTCGGAGCCCGGCGCGGAGAATAGCTTCGAAGCCCGGGCCATCGTGTTCGAGGGGCCGGAGGACTACCACGCGCGGATCAACGACCCGGCGCTGGACATCGACGAGCGCTGCATCCTGGTGATCCGTGGCGTCGGCACCGTGGGCTACCCCGGCAGTGCCGAGGTGGTGAACATGGCCCCGCCCGCGGCACTGATCAAGCAAGGCATCGACTCCCTGCCCTGCCTGGGCGACGGCCGCCAGAGCGGCACCTCGGCCAGCCCGTCGATCCTCAATATGTCCCCGGAAGCCGCCGTGGGCGGTGGCCTGGCCCTGCTGAAAACCAATGACCGACTGAGCGTCGACCTCAATGCGCGGACGGTCAACCTGCTGGTGGACGAAGCCGAAATGGCCCGTCGCCGCGCAGCCTGGGCGCCCAACATTCCAGCCTCGCAAACCCCGTGGCAGGAGCTCTACCGGCAACTGGTCGGGCAATTGTCCACTGGCGGTTGCCTGGAACCCGCCACCCTGCACCTGCGCATCATCGCCCGCAGCGGCGAGCCGCGGCATTCTCACTAAAGGGGAAAACTGGGCCGGCCCCTTCGCGAGCAAGCCGCAAGCGGGCGCTCGCTTGCGGCTTGCTCGGGATGGCGGTGTGTCAGGTATCGGTGATGCTGGTTGTGCCTACCCGGCCATTTTCCCCGGTAGTATTTTTGTTCATACCAGCCATTAGCATTACTCGTTAGTTTCATGCCGTGGATTTCTCTACTGTCGCGAAAAAAGAAAAATCCGCCGGTGAGGAACCTATGAGCATCGAATCGAGCATCTGGAACCAGTGGTATCCGCTGGCCGTCGTGGAAGACCTGGTCGATGGCAGGATTTACCGGACGCAGTTGTTGGGGCACGAGATCCGCTTTGGTCGCGATGGCGAGGGGCACTTCAGTGCCACGCGTGCCGACGACAGCGGCTCGCCTTGCCGGACGACGACCCTGTATCACACCCATTGGGCCTCCCTGGGCGAGCCCGACGGGGAATTTTTCCAGATAGCGGAATTCGCCGAGCCAGACCGCCGGGTGCTGGGGGCCGGTTCGATGAAAGTGCATGCCTCGGGCCTGCGCGTGGTGGAAAACTTCCTCGACATGGCGCACTTCCCCTACGTCCATACCGGCTTTCTCGGGGCCGAACCCTACACCGACATCAGCACTTACCAGGTGGAGGTCGACGAGGAAAAGGACGAGATCCTGGCCACCGACTGCCGGATCTTCCAGCCCATGGCAGCCGCCGCGTCGAAACAAGCGATCGAGGCACACTACGTCTATCGTGTGACCCGCCCCTTCGTTGCCCTTCTCTACAAGACCAGCCCCGAACAGCCGCAGCGACGCGACGCCATCTGCCTGTTTGTCCAGCCGCTGGATGAACAGTGGTGCATCGCCCATGTGGTCCTGGCCTATGTCGACGCCACCAGCAGTGACCGCGATTTGCGCCTGTTCCAGCAGACCATTTTCAGCCAGGACCTGATGATCCTCTCCAACCACCTGCCCCGGACCCTGCCCCTGGACCCGAAATTCGAGATCCCCACCCGGGCGGACGCGATGTCCAGCGCCTATCGCCGCTGGTTGCGTGACAAGGGCATTCGCTACGGCACTTACCAGCCGGCACCGGCAGCGGGAGCGCAGCCATGAAACAGCCCGATAATCGTTGGTACCCGGTGGCCCAGAGCAGCGATCTCGCCCTGCGCCATGTGTTCCACGGTCAGTTGCTAGGGGTGGAACTGGCGCTCTGGCGCGATGACGAGCAGCGGGTCAACGCTTGGGAAAACCGCTGCCCGCACCGCAGCGTGCGCTTCACCCTGGGGGTCAACCTCGGCTCCCGGCTGCGCTGCCAGTACCACGGCTGGCAGTACCGGGGCGGCGATGGCCGCTGCACGCTGATTCCGGCGGCCTCCCAAAGCACCCCGCCGGCCAGTGTGTGCGCGCGGACCTTTGCGGTGAGCGAGGCCCACGGTTTGATTTGGGTCAACCTGCAAGTGCAGCAGGCTCAAGACCTCCCTGCACCGGCTTTCCCGCCCCTGGCCCTGCCATTGCGCAGTCTGCCCTTCCAGGCCGCCCTCGACGACGTGCGCCAGGCCCTGGCCGGCTATGCCCAACTGGACCCGCACTGCCAGCCTGACTCGGTGCAACTGCAACAGACCGACAACGAACTGCAATTGTCCTGGCACAGCGCCGAGCAACTCTGCCAGGTGCGATTCTGGCTGCAGCCGGCAAGTGCCGAGCGCACCCTCGTGCACAGCAGCACCCTCGCCGGGCACCCTGGCATCGACCCACTGCGCTGGCATAACCAGATCCTCAACGTGCTGCGCCAGCGCCTGGAAAACCAGAACGGGTTGATCGCCAGCAGCCGGCCCCCTGTCAGCCTGCCCATCGCGCCCATCGCGCCCATCGCAGCGGCGCGCCGTCCGGCACAAACCCTGGAAGTCGAGGTGTTGCAGCGCTGGACCACCGCCAGCGAGATTGTCGCCCTGAAACTGGCCCTGCCCGCCGATGGCGGCTTTGACTTCGACGCAGGTGCCCACATCGATGTGCATACACCCGGCGGGCTGGTGCGCCAGTACTCGCTGGTCAACGCCCCCGACGAGCGCGAGCACCTGGTGATCGGGGTCAAGCTGGAGGCGCAGTCGCGTGGCGGCTCCCGTTCGATGCACCACGACCTGAAGGCCGGCGAGCGCCTGCGCATCTCGGCACCGAAGAACAATTTTCGGCTGGTCCCAGGCACCGCCGGGATTCTGATTGCCGGCGGGATCGGCATCACCCCGCTGCTGGCCATGGGCGCGGCCCTGCAGGCCACCGAACGACCCTACGAGCTGCATTATTTTGTGCGCAGCGAGTCCCACGTGGCGTTCCCCGAACGCCTGCATCAGCTGCGGCACAACTGCATTCACACCGGCCTGGACCCGCAACAGACCCGCGAACGCCTGCGCATCGTGCTGCAACAGGCGAGCGCCAGCACCCACCTGTATGTCTGTGGCCCCAAGGCCCTGATCGAGCTGGTCAGCACCCTGGCCAGCGAAGCCGGCTGGAGCGACAGCCAGGTGCACTTCGAACTGTTCGCCAACACAGTCAGCCATGACCAGGACCAGCCCTTCCGGGTACGCCTGCAACACAGCGGCGAGGAATTTACCGTACCGGCCGGCGTCAGCCTGGCGGACAGCCTCAAGGCCCATGGGATAACGCTCGACACCTCGTGCGAGCAAGGCGTGTGCGGGACCTGCCGCACCGCGGTGGTCGATGGCGAACCGGAACACCGTGACGTCTACCTGACCCGCGAAGAGCGGCAAGGCAACCGCTGCCTGATGCCTTGTGTATCGCGCAGCAAATCCGAGCTGTTGGTGCTCGATCTTTAAGGGAGCAGGCAGGTGATCACACTCTACAACTACGAGCTGTCCGGGAACTGCTACAAGCTGCGCCTGTTCATGAACCTGCTGGGTGTGGATTTCCGCACGGTGGACCTGGAGTTCTACCCAGGCAAGGAGCACAAGGGCGAGGCCTTCCTGGCCATCAACCCCCTGGGCCAGTTGCCGGTGCTCGACGACGACGGTTATGTGCTGCGCGACGCCCAGGCGATCCTCACTTACCTGGCCGCCCGCTACGACGCCAGCGGCACCTGGTACCCGGTGCAGGACGCGCGCCGCCTGGGTGAGGTGAACATGTGGCTGGCCTTTGCCGACGGCATCACGGCCACCGCGTCGGCCGCGCGCCTGGCGGATGTTTTCAACTATGATCTTGACGCCGAAAAAGCCCGCAACGGCGCCCACGCCCTGTTCCGCATCCTCGACGAACACCTGTGGTTCAGCGAGCGGCAACACCAGGGATGGGTCTGCAGCGGACCTTTGCCGAGCGTGGCCGACATCGCCTGTTTTCCCTATGTGATGTTGTCCGACGAGGCCGGCATCAGCCTGATCGACTACCCCGCGATAAGGCGCTGGACCGACCGCATCAAACGCTTGCCCGGTTTCACCGTGATGTCGGGCATTTTCGCCACTTCATCCGTCTGACCCCTGTTCGACTCGAATCAAACCAAAAAAAATAACAACGACAAATAACCGAGCCTTGCCGCTTTGAGGAGATCAACATGAACCAACCGGTCAGTTTGCGCGGTGCGCCCATCGGGTTTATCGCGAGGCTCAAGGTGTGGCTGGAAACCTACTTCGGCATCCACCGCGAAGGCTCCACTTTAAAGCGCGAGATCATCGCCGGGGGCACCACCTTCCTCGCGGCGGCCTACGTGATCGTGGTCAACCCGGACATCAACGCAGCGGCCGGCATCCCCTTCTCCGCCGGTGTCACCGCCACCGTACTGGTGAGCTTTCTCGGCACCCTGGCGATGGCCCTGTATGCGCGCAACCCGATCCTCATCGCCCCCGGCATGGGCATCAATATCCTGTTCGCCTACACCATGGTGGTGGGCGCCAAGATCCCGCTGCAAATTGCCCTGGGCTGCGTGCTCTGGGCCAGTGTGATCTTCACTGTGCTGGCGTTCTTCAACGTGCGCCAGGCGGTGATCGACGGCATCCCGGCGAGCCTGCGCAATGCGATTTCCTGTGGCATGGGCCTGTTCATCGCCCTGATCGGCCTGGTGAACGCCAAGTTCATCAGCGCCGACCCGTTCACCGTGGTGCACGCCGCACCGTTCAACCCGATCATCCTGACCTTCCTCGCCGGCCTGGTGATCACCATTGCCCTGGTGGCGCGCAAGGTGCCGGGGGCGTTGATTCTGGGGATCATCTGCACCACCTTGCTGGCGATCCCGATCGGCCGCCTGTGGGGCGATGCCACGGCCTATTGGCCCGAAGGCGCCAGCACCGTGACGCTGGTCAACTGGAGCGGCCTGTTTGCCGCGCCGGACTTCAGCTTCCTCGGCCAGGTCGACTTGCTGGGTTCGCTGCGCCTCGACTACCTGCCGTACATCTTCGTGCTGGTGTTCACCAACTTCTTCGAGTCGCTGTCGACCTTTCTCGGCATTTCCGAAGCGGGCGACCTCAAGGACGCCGACGGCAACCCGCGCAACATCAAGCAGTCGATGCACGTCGACGCCCTCGCCGCCCTGGCTTCGGCGCCCCTGGGTACCAGCCCGGCGACGGCCTACATCGAATCGGCCGCCGGCATTTCCCAGGGCGGCCGCACCGGCATGGTCGCCCTGGTCGCCGCCGTGCTGTTCCTGCCATTCCTGTTCCTCTCCCCCCTGCTGTCCCTGGTGCCGGCAATCGCCACGGCACCGGTGCTGATCATGATCGGCGTGTTCATGATGGACACCATCAGCAAAATCGACTGGAAGTCGTATGAAGAGGCGATTCCGGCATTCCTGGTGATCCTGCTGATTCCCCTGACCTACTCCATTACCCTGGGCATCGCGCTGGGCTTCATCGTCTTCGTCCTGCTCAAACTGCTGATCGGCAAGGCGCACACGGTCAAGCCCATCATGTGGTGGGTGGCGGCGTTGTCGGTGTTTTTGGTGATGCGGGTGCAGTATTAGGTGCGGGGATTGCCGAGATCTATGGTGTGGCGCAGGTCGCCATCGCGAGCAAGCTCGCTCCTACAGTAAAAACCAAGCAAAAAAAACAAGGACCCAGCCATGAGCTACACCGTGATCCGCAACGCAATCATCTTCACCGTCAATCCCCAGGACCAGGTCCTCGCCAACGGTCATGTGGTCATCCGCGACGGCCTCATCGAAGCCATCGGCCAGGGCGAACACATGCCCTGGCCCGCCGACGCCAAAGTCATCGATTGCCAAGGCCAGATGGCCCTGCTGCCAGGCCTGGTGGATGCCCACTCGCACTCCAGCCTGATGCGCGGCATCACCGAAAATAGGCCGCTGATGCAATGGCTGCCCTACTACCAGCTCGAACACCGGGCCATGAACGCCGAGGACGCCTACCACGCCGCACGCCTGTGTTACCTGGAGGCACTGAAGAGCGGCACCACCTGCGTCATGGACATGTACCGCTTCATGCACCGCTGCGCCGACGCCGCTGGCGAAATCGGTATCCGTGTGCACCTGGCGCCCTATGCCGCCGACCTGCCCGGCAAGGACTTCTTCGAAAGCCCGCACGCCAATCGCACGCTGATCGAAACCCATCACATGGCCCACGACGGTCGCGTGCGGGTGTGGATGGGCCTGGAACACCTGTTTTACTGCTCACCCAAGGCCTATGCCCATGCCCGCGACTGCGCGCGCGACTACGGGATCGGCATCCACACCCACGCTTGCGAGCAGAAGGAGGAAGAACAGGCGGTGCTGCAGCATTTCGGCAAACGCTCGATCCCGATGCTGGACCAGATGGGCATCCTCGGCGAAAAGACCCTGATCGCCCACTGCGTGTGGCTCAACGATGAAGAGATCAAGCGCCTGGCCGACACCGGCACCGCGGTCGCCCACTGCCCCAGCAGCAACGCCAAGCTGGCCAGCGGGATCGCCCGGGTCCCGGAAATGCTCGCCGCCGGCATCCGCGTCGGCCTGGGCACCGACGGCAACGTCTGCAACAACAGCCTCGACCTGTTCGAAGAAATGAAATTCGCCTCGCTGCTGCAGAAGGCCCACCGCCTGGATGCCGCCGCCCTGCCGGCCAATGTCGCCTTGCGCATGGCAACCATCGAGGGTGCCCGGGTGCTGGGCATGGACCGGGAGATCGGCTCGATCGAAGTCGGCAAGCGCGCCGACCTGCTGCTGCTCGACCTGGCCCAGCCGAACATGTGCCCGATCGTCTGGGAGGGGACCCAGACCAACGTGCTGTGGAACCTGGTGTACTCGGCCCGCGGCTCGAACGTGAAAACCGTGCTGGTGGACGGCAAGGTGATCCTGGAAAACGGCCGCAGTACCCTGGTCGACGAGACGGCCCTGCTCCAGGGCGCGCAGGCCCAGACCCTGCAACTGATGGAGCGACGCAAGGACTTCGCCCATACGCTGGTGCCGATGGTCTGAAGCCTTGACCAGCTTTCGCGCGCAAACCTCGGTAAAGTGGCGACCGGTATTGTCCATCCTTCACCGCGAGGCCAGCGCCCGGCACATGCAAAACGTCGATATGAAATCCTTGCACGTGTTCTTTTGCCTGCTCAACGAGTGCAACGTCACTCGCACCGCCGAGCAACTGAACATGACTCAGTCGGCGGTGAGCCATACCCTGGCTCGCCTGCGCCTGCTGTTCAACGATCCGCTGTTTGTCTCCATGGGCCGTGGCATGGTGCCGACCAGCCGCGCCCTGGAGCTGGTGGAGCCCTTGCAGCAAAGCCTGGCCGCGCTGAACAAGCTGATCGAGCCGGTCAAGGCCTTCAACCCCGGGCAATTCCAGGGCAGCTTTGAAATCGCCACCACCGACTACATCGGTTTTATCCTCCTGCCGCGCCTGATGGTGCGCCTCGCCGAAGTCGCGCCCGGGGTCGAACTGAACATCCAGCCGTTGCGCCCCAAAGAGGATCTGCCGCTGCTCAAGGACGGCAAGCTCGACCTGATCATCTGGAACGAGAAGAGCGCCCCAGCCAATTTCCACGTGCGCAAACTGTTCTCCGACCGGCTCAAGTCAGTGGTGCGTGTCGGTCATCCCCAGATCAACGGCAGCCTCTCCCTGGAGCAATTTCGCAACGGCCAGCACCTGCGTATCAGTAGCAACCACGGGGCCGTCAAGGAGGCCATCGACAGCCTCTACGAACAACACGACATCCGCTGCAAGACGTCCCTGACGGTGCCGCACTTCTTGCTGGCGCACATCCTGATTTCGCAAACCGACATGATCGGCATGATCGCCGAGCTGACGGCCTTGCGCATCGCCAAGGACATTCCCCTGCAACTGTTCGAACCACCAGTAGAAGTGGCGGGCTTCACCGTCTCCCAGGTCTGGCACGAACGCCTGCACGCATCGCCGGCGCACAAATGGCTGCGCGGCGAAATCAATCAGGTAGCCAAGGAAATCACCCTGGAGCTCGCCCAGTTCAAAGACTCGCAGCCCGCACCGCCGCTGTGACTGAGCGTAGAGCCGACGCTGCAAGGTGAACCGCCAGTCACCTTTCAAACCTGATACTGGACGAACCGCCCTTGGCGACCTATACCTGTGAGTTCGGCGGCAGCCTCTCCACCCTCAGGTTCGAACCATGCGGCTCTACGATTACACCGCTTACCCGAAGGACCACGCCCAGCACGCGGTCTACGGCGAAGTGATGGCCGACACCGACAGCGCGGCCAAGGCCAAGATCAAAGCCTTGTGCCCACACTGCGGACGTATCGAACTGTCGATTCTCAGCCCATCCGAGCCATTCAGCCGACACAACGTTCGTCCGCCTCCAGGCCCCCGGTCAGTGCACAAGTGCAACGGCGACTGAGCGCTGGGTGATTCACGGGGCATTTGTCCGTAGAATCGCCGCCTCACGCCCAACGAGTTCGGAAAATGGAAGTTCACTCGGTTTTGACCTACACCCTGGTGGCCGCTGTTTCAATCGCCAGCCCCGGCCCCGCTACCCTGATGGCCCTGCACAACAGCCTGGCCTACGGCGCCCGATCCACCCTGTGGTCGTCACTGGGCAATATCTGCGGCCTGTTCTGCATCTCTGCAGCGGCCATGCTGGGCCTGGGCGCATTGATCGCCAGTTCGGAATTGATCTTCAACGCGGTGAAGATTGCCGGGGCCGGGTATCTGTTCTATCTCGGCGCCAAGCACCTGCTCAAGAACAACCAGGTGATGGCCGCGCAAACGCACGCGCATCCGGACAACCTGTACCCGGCCCGTTTCAAGCTGTTCAAGTCTGCGTTCCTGACGGCCGCCACCAACCCCAAGGCGACGGTTTTTTTCACCGCGCTGTTCCCGCAGTTCATCGATCAGAACTCGGCCCTGATCCCGCAGTTCTTCGTGCTCACCCTGATCTTCATGGCGTTGTCCCTGGTTTCCCTGAGCCTGTATGCCCTGCTCGCTTCACGGGCCAAAGGCGTACTGACCCGGCCGACCTTTTCCAAGTGGGTCAATCGTGTGGTGGGTTCGACGTTTATCTTCTTTGGCACCGCGATACTGACGATGCGACGCCAGACGGCTTGAGTGACTGCGCCAGGGCGGGTGGCAGTCCGGTTGAAGTGACATGACACCTGTTCGCGCAGCGCGAACAGGTGTCATGTGGGGGCAGCGAGGGTCGATCAATAGGATTTTTTGGTTGCCGATGGCCCGGCCTTGCTCAAGCCTTTGGCGTTGTGATCGCCAGGGGTAGAGGTCGAAATTGCAGTGGCTTTAGTCACGCCACGGGTATCGTTGGACTGGGCAATGCCCGAGGTCGTGGTGCCATGCCCACGATCATCGTTACGGTCACTGCCGTAGTGATTGCCGCTGGTACCATGATCGCGAACCGCCTTGCCGGCGTGATCACTGCTCAAGCCTTTGCCCTGGCCATTGCTGCCCGAGTGACCCGAGCCGGCATGACCGCCATGGCCACCCCCTGCGCCACCACCACCACCACCACCACCACCACCACCACCACCACCACCCTCTTTCGCGTAGGCGGAGTTCATGATGGACAGGTCAGCGGGGAGTAAAGGCGCCGCTGCAAGCATCAGGGCGCAGGACATTACCGCAAACAGACTCTTGTTCTTTAAAAGCATGATGTGCTTCCCATGGGGGTGGATACTGCGTGTGTTAAGACGCGTAAAAACCCACACAGTTCAAGCCTCACGATGGATGGTGGCCCACCACCTGGTGCGTTAATCAAAAGCGCCCGTGAGCACTTCATAGATCAGCCCGGTGGCCAAGGCCACCAAAATCAAGTCCGTACCCACCTGCTGCCATTCGTAACCGTCGTAATGGGGCAAGTGGCCAAGTAGCCGGCCATCGAGCTTCTTGGCAATGCCGGGCGGCAGTGGCTTGCCCCGCGCAAGGTTCTTCTGAATCCCGGGGGGCAAGGCCGGTCCGGGGCTCCAGTAGTCCCGGTAGCCGCCGACAATTCCCAGCACACTGGTGCGGTTGATACTCGGACCGTTGCTCCAATCGCCGCCAGCGGGGTTTTTGCCCTGGTTGCCATGCCCACCTTGATTGCCATGCGCCTGGCTATTGGGCGGGTTTCCCTTGCCGTTCCCCTGGCCCTTGCCATTACCTGGATCGGCCCATGCCAGCGCCGAGCCGCAAACCAATGCAAGGGACGTAACAGCTGCAATCAACGCGCGAGATCTGGACATGGAGCGTTCCTTGATTTTTTAGGGGCTGTTGAAATATAGAGTCTGACGTGAAGGTTAGTTCCATCCCGCTGCTTACATGTTGAATGCATTTCACGCAACAGCCCGTTGGCAGTGGCGACGGCGATGAGTACGGTAGTCAGTCACCGGCGCAAGGCCGCTGTTTACTACTCGAACCCACGCGCTAGCGTGATTGACGACAAGGAGTCGAGGCATGGCCTGGCAGGTATTTCGTGGGATATTGCTGTTGCTGCTCTGCGGCCTGAGTGTAAATGCCCTCGCCGCAGTCACGGACTGGCACGAAGTGCCAACGGCAGCCGGTACCTGGCGAATCGATCGGGCTACCCTGGCCATCGAACTCATGCCACCTACAGGTCCCACATTGCCCCTCGCGGCTCCCGCTTTCAGCGGTGCAAACACCACCCCTCTGACTGCTGAAGGATGGCAGATCCAGCAGGGGCAACAGCGTTTCGACATCGCCGTCACGCGCGACCAGAATGACCTTCAGGTCAGCATCCGCGCCGCACAACCCGCCACGCTGGATTGGCCGATCTCGGCCCAACCTTCTGCGATCGACGCTTATGCCTTTCCCTTTGGCGCAGGCAACTACGTACCCAGTACCGATCCGGGCTGGCTGGACTGGCTGGTGCGCCGCTATCAAAACGAAAGTGTCGCCGGCGCATTGTCGATGCCATTCTGGACCGAACTGCGCAAGGAGCGCTCGCTCACCTGGATGGTCGAGACGCCGCTGAACACGGAATTTTCGATTGTCGATAATGGGGGGCGCCCGCAAATGCGACTGCGCCATGCATTCACCCGGCTGGCCCCGGACGCACCCTACATCATACGCCTGCACATTGCCGGCCCGGACGTCATGGCCGGGGCGCGCCGTTACCGAGACTGGTTGCAACAAACCACCCAGTTCGTCTCGCTGGACGAAAAGATCAAGACCCTGCCAGCCACCGCCAGACTCGGCGGTGCCTCCCACATCTATCTCTGGGACAGCGGGCTGTTGAAAGCCGCCGACATCGCCGACTGGCCTGGCTTTCTCCAGCGCCTGCAGGCGGGCCGGCAGGTATCGGGGAGCCTGGCCGCTCGCGTGTGGCAGCTGTTTGACACGCAGACTCGGGACCTCTTCGAAGCGGCGTTCAACGAGTCGGTCAACGGCAGTCTCAGCACCTGGCGGCGACAGCCATTGATCCACGCCCTCAACAGCGGCCTGCGCCAGACAGTGCCCCGCATGCCGGTGGCGCCGCTGCCGGGCAAGCACGACCCCATGGCCGAAGTCGCCTGGGGGCGCACGGTTCGCGAACAACTGCTGGAGACCTTCGGCGAAACCCTGCAGCCGCCGGCACAATGGGGCGATGGGCTGTCCACCAGCACCATCGATGCCTTGCGCACAGCCGGACTACAGCGCGCCTGGTTGGGCGCCGATAACTGGCTATCGAGTTTCTGGCACCCCGAGGCCGTGGCCGCCGCCAAAGCCGCAGGGTATCTGGTGGCGGTGTATGACAGCTATGGCAGCGCCCATCGAGAGGACCTGGCCAATACCTGGTCAACCGCGCAAATGGGCAATGCGCTGGCTGACGCGGGTTATCGTAACCAGGACGGCAAACTCGCAGTCGGTTTTGCCGGTCGTGGGGTGTACGCCAACCCACAGGTCGTCGAGCCCTATACCCGGCGGCGCATCAGTGCCGTCGCTGCAGCCGGGCAGTTGAACAGCTACTTTCTCGACGTCGACGGCGCCGGCCCCCTGACGGAGGACTACACGCCCGGGCGGGAAATGAACCAGGCTGACGACGCCCAGGCCCACCGTCGGCGCCTGGAATACCCCACGCTGACCCATGGCCTGGTCACCGGGAGTGAAGGCGTGCTTTCGATGTTTGCCCCTCAGGTGGCGTTTGCCCACGGTGTGCTGACGCCGCCTTTTGCCTGGATGGACCCCTCCATCCAGGATCCCCGCTCACCTTACTACCGAGGCCGATACTGGCCGCCGGAAGCACCCTCACTGTACTTTCAACCCGTGCCGCTGGCGGATTCGGTGGCGCGTTATGTGACGCGTCCACAGTTTCGCCTGCCACTGTATGAAATCGCCCTGCACGACAGCATCGTCAGCACCCATCATTGGGAATATGGCTCGCTGAAGTTCACCACCGAACGCGACCAGACGGCATTGCTGCAACTGTTGTACATGGTGCCACCGCTGTATCACCTGAGCGACCCGGTGCTGCGTCGCGACCTGCCGTTGATTCAAGCCTATGACCGGGTCTTTTCGCCCCTGCATCAGCGTTTGTTCACCCAGGCCATGACTCACTTTGAAACCCTGTCCCGCGACCGCCTGGTACAGCGCTCACAATTCGCCGACGGCACCCGGATAACCGTCAACTTTGACCGCCAGCCCCGCACGCAGGACAAAAAAATGCTCCCAGCGCTGTCGGCAACGGTCCAGTCCCCCAGCGGATCGGTTGAAGTGCTCGAGATGGAAAAAATCTGGCCACCTGTCGATCAACGCCCACAACCCGCTGGACAGTAAGGCTGCGCTGACAAGTACAGGCGCCTTGCTCAGGATTGGGCATGTGGGGCGCACTTACATTTCTGTGGGACAGATCCCACTTCAGGGGCTGCCCTTTCGCACGGTTGTGGTGTTAGCTTGGAAATGATTTGTTTCATCTCCCCTACACCCCCTGCAAAGGAATGCCCCCACCATGGATTTTTCCCTCAAGCACCTGGCCGCAACCACCCTGATGCTGGCCAGCCTGGCGTCATTCACCACCGCAGCCCACGCCACTATCACCCCGCAACAGAGCGCAGCCATCCTCAAGACCTTCAACGACAGTTCAGTCACGGATTTCAGGCAGTTCCTCACGCGCCTGGCCAAGAGCGAGCTGGCGAAAAACGACGACCTCGCCCCGGCCATCAATGCCTTCCTCGCCAACCAGAGCCTGAGCGCCGAACAGCAGAATGAAATCCATCGCCTGCTGGGCCTCTATGCCCGGGTCAAATATGGCAGCGCGGCCACCGAGACCCTGCGCGAACTGGTGGCCATCCCGACTTTCGAGGTCGAAGGCGTGCCGCAGCACGAGAACCCGCAGTTCCTCAAGATTGCCGACAAGATCAGGGACCTGGCCCAGAGCTTCAACCTGAAGTTTCGCAACATCGACAACCGGGTCTATGAAATTTCCCTGGACGGCGCTGGCGATGAAGTCGTCGGCATTCACGCCCACGCCGATGTGGTGCCCGTGACCCCGGAGAACTGGGTGCTGGAAGACGGCACCCGGCTGGACCCGTTCAAGGTCACTTTGATTGGCGACCGCCTGTACGGCCGCGGCACCGAGGATGACAAGAACGGCATCGTGGTCACCCTCTACGCGATGAAGGTCATCAAGGACGAGAAGCTGCCACTGGCACGCAACTTCAAGCTATTGGTGGACACCACCGAGGAAACCACCGGTGACGCCATCCCTTATTACTTCGAGCGCAACCCGACGCCCAACTACAACCTGGCCCTGGATGGTGGCTACCCGGTGGTGATCGCCGAGAAAGGCTACGGCACGGTCATGGCCCGTTTTGCCCGGCGCGCCGCCGAGGGCAAAGGTGCCGAAATCAGCACCCTGACCGGCGGTTTGGCGACCAATCAGATTCCGTCGACCTCGGTCGCCACCTTGCTCACCGAGCAACCCGTCGAACTGGCCGCCAGCCTGCAGCAAGCCGGCGCCGACTACGCCAAGCGTAACGGCGGCAATTTCACGGTGACCGCCAAGGTTGTCGGCACGGACGTGCAACTGACCGTCACCGGCGTGTCTGCCCACTCTTCCGAGCCTGAGTCCGGGGTCAACCCGGTGGCGCGGATGCTCGACTTCATCAATGGCCTCGACGGCAAGGTCGCGCTCAAGCACAACCAGATCACTGACGCCGCCCGCTACGCCGCCGACAACTGGGGCCTGGACTACCTGGGTGGCAAGCTGGGGGTTGGTTTTGCCGATGATTTCATGGGGCCGCTGACCGCGTCCCTGACCTACGTCGGCATGGACGACAAGGCCTTCAAGCTGGCGGTCAACCTGCGGGTGCCGAAGGGCAAGTCTCCGGAGGTGCTCAAGAGCGAAATCGCCAACAAACTGAGCGCCTGGAGCAGCAAGACCGGGATCGCGCCAGGCTTCGACTACTCGATCGCCGAACCGATGTACCGCAACCCCGAAGGTGAATGGGTCAAGGCCCTGCTGGCCGTGGCCAGCGATAACCTGGGCATGAAACACCAGTTCGGCACCTCCGCCGGCGCCACCTCGGTGCATGAACTGCCCAACGGCGTGCAATTCGGCCTGGCCATGCCCGACGTCAAATACACCGGGCACAACGACAACGAGTTCAAGACCGTCGAACAGTTCATGCTGGACTTGCAGATCGTCACGGAAATGATGGGGCGTATCGGGCAGTTGCCGAAGCTCTGATCCAGCGCTGCCCCAATGATTCACGCAGCAGCGTGTGGGGCAGCTCACAGCCCTTGAACGGCCGTCGAGTGACGCGTGTTTTTTCCGGAATGGGTGAGCCACGTACAGCTTTATTGCGCCATGGGCATGGCCTTGTGCCGCCCATTCTTGCCTATCACGTTCAGCACCTGCTGACCTACAGGAACGAAAAAAGACGCCGAAGCGTCTTTTTTGTTGATGTGGGGCTTCAGAGGGCGACCAGACGATGGCGACCACGAGGACGCCACCGCATATAAACCGCGCTCCTACAGCGGCTGAGTGACTTGCTCAAGGGTTCGTTTCAACGCTTCGTCCGGCAAAGATGGCTTGCGACCTCGTCCGGGCAGATCCACCAGGCCTTGCAGACACAGCTCGGGCTAGGAATTTATTTCTGAGACAGAACACTAGGCAAGGGAATCCCACACTTGCACCAGTCCGAACAGATGCACCAGCCCATAGACCAGGCAGACCGCCGAACTGATCACGATGAAGCGAACACTACGCCCAGTGCCTGCCAGCGTGATCGGTCCCAACAGGCCGCGCAGCAGGTAGACCAAGGTGATCGCGCACAATGCCGGGCGCAGCAGGGGCAAGGGATCGATCACCCCGGCCCCAGACAGTGCATACGCCGCCCATGCGGCGAGCACCAGGGCAATCCCCGTCGTGACCATCGCAGGAAACCAGCGACCGGCCTGGGCCGCACGCACAAAGCGCTCGCCAGCGCCAAACAAGCGATACCAGGAAGGCCCTCCCATGATCACCCCGACATGCATCAGGGCCGCCAGCAGGCTGAGCCCGGCGCCGATCACCAGCGCCATGTTGTATTCGTTTGCCATTCCATCGCTCCTTGATGCAAATACGCCACGGTGAGCCCCATAGACATCGTGGCGCGTCGGCAGGGCCCGCCTTGACACGTACTCAGTTGGTTGCCGCTTCGGCGCGGGTGCCGACGTCCATCACCTGGTAGCGCACGTGACGACCGCAGATCGCAGCGGCCGCTTCCACCCCGCCAGTCATGGCGCCAAAAATACCATGCCCGGTACGAGTCGATGCGCCGCACAGGTACAGGTTGCGGATTTCAGTCTTGGCCCCTGGCCTGTTGTGCAGGAAGTACTCCGGGGTAAAGGCCAGACCGTAGGACGTGCCACCTTCAGAGCCGATAAAGCGCGTCACTGAAAAAGGGGTCGAGACTTCCTGATACACGATGTGGCCCGACATTCCCGGAATCACCCGTTCAGCCAGGGCAATCAGCTGGCGGGCGTACCACTCTTTCTTCTCCAGGTACACAGGGTTGGTCCGGTAGCTACCATCCGTCAGTTCGGCCTGGGTCACGCCCCAGCTTTGCGGCGTGGAAGGCACCGCCGACATGAGCTGCAGGTTATAGATGCCTGGCGGGGCGATGGCCGGGTTATCCGGGTCTTTCATCGTTGCGTTACCGATGAACAGATGGGGCTCCTCGGGAAACTCTCCGGCGAACACCTCGCGGTAGGCCTTCTCATAATCGCAGCCAGGGTAGATGCGGTAGTTGGTGTTCTTCAGGCCCATGGCCTTGAGGTCCATGTCGATGCCGAGATAGACCACGCCCATGGCCGGTGACATCTCGAACTGTTCGGTACGACGCACGGTCTGTGGCTTGAGGTGTTCACGGCCAATCAGGCCAAGCAGGGCCTGCTTGATATCGGCGTTGCAGATCACCGCGTCCGCCTTGACCACCCGTTTGCCCAAGTGCTTGTTGCTGAACTCGACGCCCACGGCACGACCGTTCTCGATCAGGATACGTTCGACCTTGGATCGCAGGAGGATCTTGCCGCCCTTGCGCTCGACCACCTCGCCCAACTTGTCGGAGAACATCTGGCCGCCACCCGAGGGGTAATAGGAACCCTGCAGGAAGTGGTTGACCACCGCGGCATGGCCAGCCATGGTCGCGCGGCTCGGCGGCTGGTGATAGACCCCCAACTGCCCGGTCAGGATGGCCCGAAGGCGCTGATTCTGCGTACAGGTGTCGAGGAACTGCGCCACCGTCGATTTGGCATGCCGCATCAGCATCCAAGAGCGTGGTAGCACCCACAGCGCGGTCAGCGGCCGCGAGTGGATGCCCATGAAATCCCAGACCTGCTGCAGCATCTTGAAGTAGCGGTTGATTCCCGCTCGCTCCTTAGGGAATGCCTCCAGCAGCTTCTCGCGAAAGCGTTCGTAGCCACGGGGAACCGCGAACTGGAAGTCGGGAAAACACAGGGTTTCGAACCCCTCCGGGTCCTGCTCGATAAATTTGATTTCACCGTCATTGATACCTGCTCCCCGCAAAATCCGCGGAATCAGACCGTGCTTGCCACAGTCACCGATGTAATGCAGGCCGACGTCGAACTCATAGTCCTTGCCCTTGCGGTGGAACACCGTGGCACAGCCGCCCATTTCATAGTGCATGTCGAGCACCAGTACCTGCTTCCCGCGATTGGCCAGGGTCGCGGCAGCCGTCAGGCCACCGATGCCGGCGCCAACTACGATCACGTCAAAGGTGTCGCTTTCGAGGGTTTTGAATCGATCAAAACTTTGCATGGATAAGGTTCCAGTCGCGCGTCAGGCATGGGCTAGGTGGTGGTCTCGGGTCGGATCGACCGCCTCGGCCTCACGTATCAGGTGGGGCAGCTTGTTCGGCTTGCGGCTCCAGTGCTCATGGTTCGCCAATGGCGGAATCCGCTGCAGGATCACCGGCCAGTGCTTGACCAGCTCGGCGTTGAGTTCGATGAAATGCCGGTTGCTGTCATCGAGCTGGTTCTCCGGCTGAATCGCTTCCTCCGGACACTCGGGCAGACACAGACCACAGTCGACGCACTCCTGAGGGTTGATGGCGATAAAGTTGGGCCCTAGGTGGAAAGCATCCGCGGGGCAGATATCGACGCAGTTGGTGTGGCGGCATTGAATGCAGTTGTCAGTCACTACGTAGGTCATGGTGCGTCTCGTAAAAATCTGGTTTGACGGGGAAGTCGCCACTCAGAAGTAGCGGTCGACCAACAAACGCGCCGACAACATCGTCCCGATGAAACCTGCGCCCGGGAATGTCCAGGCCCCGACCTGGTACAGCCCCTTGACCGGGTATTTCTGCGGGAAACGGTTGAATAGGCCGGATTGTCGGGTGTTCTGCTCGAAGCCGTAGATCGCGCCCTCCGGGTTATGGGTGAACTTGGTCATGGTGCGTGGCGAGCCGCTCTCGCAGACCTCTATGTGCCGACTCAGGCCTGGAATGACTCGTTCGGCGTTGGCGATCAGCAGCTCGGTGAGTTCAAGTTTCTTGCGCCTGTAGTCGAGCTTGCCCAGCGAGTGCCACTCGCTTGCGCCCGTCAGCGTGAACAGGCCCAGGCTGGACTTTCCGGCCGGGACCATCGAAGCATCGACGTTGGAGAAGTAGTTGATCGACCAACTGGTGTTGTCGCCATGCAGCTCCCCGGCCTGGATATGCTCGAACTGCTCGCGCTGGGTTTTCTGCGGGGCGAAGAAGTGGATGTACTCCTCGGGGCCCACTCCCAACTCGCTCAGCGGACAATCGAGCCCCAGGTAGACTTGAAACCCGGACACCGACAACTTGAGCCGGCGCAGTCGCGAGCGGTACTTGGCGGCGAAGTGCTGCTCGCCAGCCAGTGCCACGACCGCATGGGGCGAAATATTGGCCACAACATTGCGCGCCTTGACCCTGCCCGACTTGCGCGTTACCACGCCGCCGATTCGCCCGCGTTCAATCACGATCTGGTTGACCGCTGACTCCAGCTCGACCCGGCCGCCATGTTGCTCGATCACTTCGACCAGGGCATTGGACAATGCCTGGGAGCCGCCCTTGATCGAATAGCCGCCGTTCTCCAGATAGTCGATAAAGGGATAGGAAAAGTACCCGAACGCCAGGTCCTTGGCCGGTAGACCGTAGTAGCTCCATTGCGCCGACAGCACTTCCTTCAAGCGTTCGTTGGAGGTGAACCGCGAGAAGTAGTGATCCACCGTTTCATGGCCATACTTGAGCACCCGCGGATAGATCATGGGCGTGGCCACCAACCTCATCCAGAAAGGTTTGCGCGAATACAGAAAGCCGCACAGGTCCTTGTAGTTGCGCTGAGACTCGGCAAACAGGCGATTGATGTTGTCGACTTCCTCGGGAAAGAAACGGAACAACTCGCGTTTGTAACCTTCCAGGTCTCGGTGTCCAACCGTTATGTCGATGTCCTGAGAGCGATAGCGATACAGGGTCGGGTGATGAAGAAACTCGACTTTGTCCGCCACGCCACAGGCCTCGATGACATTGAACGACTCGGCGCCACGTACCACGCCGTCGAACGAATGCAGCGAAACATCGAAGTTGAAATCCTTGCGCCGAAAATTGCTGGCATAACCGCCGGGTACATTGTGCTTTTCCACTACCAGTACCTTCTGGCCTCGCTGCGCCATAAGGCTGGCACTCGCCAGTGCGCCAAGGCCCGCGCCGACGAAAACGGTATCGTATTCTTGACTCATTACATCTCCAGGCTCTGCGGCCAGATCCGGACAGCCAAATCAGACCGTCAGGCCGCCATCGATGACGAATGTCTGCCCCGTGATGTAGTCGGCCTGGGTCGACAGCAGAAAGCTGGCCAAGGCCGCCACTTCACGCACTTCACCGAAGCGCCTGAGGGGGATGGTGTCGGTGATCGACTTGCGCACCGGGTCGGCGATCTGCTCGACCATCTCCGTGGCAATGAAACCTGGGGCGATGGCGTTGACGTTGATCTTGAAGCGCGCCAATTCCAGGGCCATGGTCTTGGTAATGCCGATCATCGCCGCCTTGGTCGCTGAATAACTCAACTGCCCCTTGTTACCCTTGAACCCACTGACGGAGGACATGTGCAAGATCTTGCCGCGACGCTCGGCGGCCATCGCCGGCGCCAGGCATTTACTGAAATACACCGCCGAATCGAGGTTGGTCGCGACCACATCGCGGTAACGCTCGATATCGAACTTCAGCAACAACTGATCGCCGGTCACCCCCATGTTGTTGATCAAGCCGTAGGGCTCGCCGAGGGTCTCCACCAACTGTGCACACACCGCCTCGACCGAACCGTGGCTCCGCCCGTCACAGGCATGCCCACGGGCCCAGCCACCGCTGGCCGCCACTTCCCGCTCCAGTTGCAAAGCCGCGTCGGCCGAGGACTGGTAGGTGAAAGCAACCTGATACCCTTCCCGTGCCAGGGCCGAGACCAGTGCGCGTCCAATGCCACGACTGCCGCCACTGACCAGTACCCATTTGCCGTTTGAAGACTGCTGAACATCCATGATCTACATCCTTTAGCCTGATGGTCCTGCCGTTGTTACGCGGGCACGACGGGAGTTTGAGCTTCTGCACGATTGAAGAAATCGAAGATTTCCTCGAAGTAGCGGTCCCGATGCTTCTTGTGGCTTTCCAAGTGACGACAGCCCTCGAAACCGACCATATGTAGCGCCTCGCAATCCAGGCTGAGCCCCACCACGCTGGCAGCCGGGATAAAGCGGTCGTCGAGCCCGTAAAAATAGGCGATCGGTAGATCGCGCACGCCCTGCAACGAGTGATCAATGGCACAGGTCCCCGTGGGAACCGCCAGACGGCTGCCGCTGATCCAGCGCATAGCGAGTCGCAGCGGTCCGCGGGTGAAGTAGCTGCGCACCGAAACCGGCACACTGTCCAGCACCGCCGAGGTAAAGGGCGTGGTATCGCGCGCCAGGGCATGGGACAGGTGATAGCCGCCAAACGAACAGCCCACCAGGTGGATGGGCAGCCCGGGGTTGTCCCGGGTCACTCGCCGGGCAATCGCCAGCACATCGTCGGCAAACGCGTGGCCGCCGATGGTGCTGCGGCCGAAGCCTTTGAAGTTGAAGGCGACCACGTGATAACCCTGATCGAGAAACGCCTGATCCAGTTTGTTCTCGAAAAAGTAATGCATGCCGTACTTGAGGAACGGATGGCACAAGAGCACCACGCCCCGAGGGTGCATGGCGGTGGTGCGCAGGGACGCTCCCTCGAGCCGGCTGCCGTCGCGTGCGACTTCGACAAAGCCTGCCGCACGACTTGGCACGTCGCGCTTCCAGCCTTGTACCTGGCGGAACATTGTCCGGATGAACAGCTTGGAAATGGCGACACCCAGCCAACCGGTCGATTGCTCGTTTTTGCTCATGCTCGCTTCCATTGTCTGGCCTTCATCTCGGCATAACCGAATGCTGCTTCGTAACTGGGACCCGCCACCCAGGCGCTGAGGAACTGCACGCCCTGCACCGGGAAGCCGTGATGGAATACATGCCCGCTGAGATCGGTACCCACCATCGCCCCATAACCCGAACCGTCGGTGTTGTTGGTGAAGCGCACATAGGTGTGGGGCGTGGCAACCTCGGTATGCAGCACATGTCCGCGCAGCCCCGGCACCTGGCTCAACAGACGCTCCACCAGGGTGTCGCTGGCCCGTTGTTTCTTGGCGCGGTATTGCGCTGTGCGGCGCGGTGGCCAATGGGCGATCGAGTCGAGCACGTTGATACACACCACCAGGCCCGCAGCCGGATCCAGGGCGTGATAGTTGGTGACCTCGATCGGCGACATCTCCCAGAATGCCCACTCACTGAGCGCCGCCTCATAACCGCTGCGTTCGGCGGCCATGCGCAGCTCGGCGCCTGCCGCCGGATCACCGGCGAACAGCATCGATTCGCTATGCAGCAGGCCAAGTTGCGCCGGTGGCAGGTCGGTCACCAGGTACACCGTGGTGGTCGAGCGTGCCGGTTTCAGCGCGGTGAGTTTCTCCCGAGTGGCCGCCAGCTCCACATCCGCCGCGAACAGCGACTGCACCGCGTAGTGCGGTGAAGCGTTGATGTACACCCGCGAAGAATGGAATTCGCCACGATTGGTGCTGACGCCCGTGGCATTGCCTTGTCCATCGGTGAGCACCCCATCGACACTTGTGCTGAGTAGGATCTGCCCGCCGGCCTGTTCAATCCGCTGCGCCAGCTGATTGGACAGGTGCTGGGAGGAGCCCATGACATAGGCGTTGCCACGGTTGAGCGTGGCGTACACCACATGCAGGTAGTACAGGTAGCCCAGGTCTTCCGAGTAGCCACCGACGTAGATTCCCGGTGCCGCCAGGATCTCGATCAGGTACGGATCGTCGAACAGTTCGTGCAGCGCCTGACGCACTGTCTTGTGCTTCAGGTTGCGATGCGCGAAACGCAACTGGGCCATGTCCGGCTCAAAGGTGCCGTCCAGCATCTGGAACTGGTAGTAGCCGTTGCGCCCGTAAGTTCGAACGTGCTCGAAGAAGGTCGCGATGGCCTCGGCCTGATGGGGAAAGCGCTCGACCAACAGCTGTTGCACACTGTCCGCGTCATTGGCCAGCGGCAGCGCCATGCCGTCCTGGTAGGCGCAGAAATAGTCCTGGGGATAGACCAGGTCCAGTGTCTCTTCCAGCTCCAGATTACGCAGGATACGGATCAGGTTGCCACCCTCGGCCATGCCACTGAGCTTATGCAGACTGCAGTCGAACACCGCGTTCTGTTTCGGCCGACTGAACGTGGAGGCATACCCGCCGACAACAATATGCTTGTCGACTACCAGCAAGCGCACCCCGGGGTCACGTTTGACCAGCATGGCCGCACAGGCCAGGCTGGTGATCCCGGCACCGACGAAGATCGCGTCCCAGGACGGCTGGCTCATTGGCGCAGCCCCAACTTGTCGACCCAGGCGTAGATCTCAGCAAAACGCATGGCATTGAGCCGGGCGTTGTGGGCCGAGCGCCAGACCTCCTCGATCTTCGCCTTGTCATCCACCGCGATCGGAAACTCAAACGAGGTGTGCCGGGCGATTTCCGGGTTATAGGTGAACATGTCGATCAACGCCGGAATGATTCTGCGACTCATGGCCTTCACCTGGGCGATGGACTCCGGGCTGGCCGTTTCAAAGAACGACTCGCTGATCCAGCGACCGAAGGCGATGTGCCGGGCCTCGTCATGATGATGCTCACGGAACATGGTACGGGTCATAGGTTCGATGCCTGGGCCCTGGGACGTGTGCATCGCCCCCATTTCCGCGACCCACTCGATCAACAGAGTGAACAGCACGCCCACCGCGGGCTCCATTTTCGGCAGTGTCTGGGTCAGCAATTCGTAGAGACCCACCGGTGGGTTCCACAATTGCAGGCCGGCCTTGCCCATGAAGCGCTTGAAGGTCAGGGTGTGAACGATCTCCTCCTTGGAGAAGATCATCAGGTACTCCTGCAGGTCCTGGGAGATGCGATCGTGGAATTGGGTGACATAACCCATGTACAGCGGCGGAATAGTCTGCTCCAGCCAGATAAACATGGAGATGTCACGGCCGGTCTCCAGCCAGGCCAGTTCCAGCTTCTGTGCCTCGCTCAGGCCTTCACAGAAACGAGTGCCGTTGATCCACAGATGATCGGGGTCCTTCGGGTACAGTCTGCGATCGACCTCCTGGTCCCAGGGCAATACGGTCGCGTGGTCCATGGTCTTGTGGTGCGAGACCTCGCTCAGCTTGCGGACCTTCGATTCCCTTGCTTCTGAAATGGTGAATACACTATTGGTCTGCGTGGACATTCCCTTGCTCCTATCCGTAACGGTAGACCTGCCAGTCAGGCAGGGACGGCGGCGGACTCGTTGAACTCGACCACGAACTCGCACAGCTGGCGCAGCGTGGAAATCTTGCGGCTGGCGAACGAATCGGGATCCAGCGCCACGCCGATCTTCTTCTGCACCACTAGCTGCATCTCGACGAAGTCCAGGCTATCGAACGCCATCGATTCGATGTTGGTATCGAGGGTCACATCGTTTTCGTCGACATCCTTGAGTTCCAGAATGAGGTCGCGAACAACAGCAAATACGTTCTCTACAGTGGTCATTGCACAGCTCCTTGGTGGGTTGAAAGTGTCTTTACCATCAGCCCGAGAGTGATGGTCATCACGTGGCGATCGCTGACATGCACCCCAAGATCGAGGGTGCCCACGGCCTTGCCAGGGCTTTCAATCAGGTGGATGTTGTCGATCTCACAGCGAATATCGGTCTGCAACTGGCCCAGCGAGCGCAGCGACGTGCAGAAGGTGATCTGGTGGCTGGTCTGCACCACTAGATGATCAGACAGATCCTCAAGCCGGTCCGGCCGCTGTCGTTGACGGAACTGCGGGGACAGGCAATCGAAGATCACCCCCAGATGGTTACGAATGAAGTGGGAAAAGATCAGTGCATCGAGCGCGACCCAATCATCGACCCCCCGGCCCAGGTCATCACGAAACTGTGCGAGCCAGGCCGCGACCTCCTCGCGTGCCAGCAGGAAGCCCGGGGTTGTGGATAACCAGACCGGCGCTTCGACGATACGTACATGGCCGATCATGTGTTCACTGTCGCCGCCGCTCGAGTGCAACTTGAACCCCGTGCTGTCGCTGCGCTCGCGGGTCGACAGGACTACCGGGCTGTCGCGCAGCACCGGAGCCTTGAGCAGCGCCTTGAACTGCATCCAGTCCTGGGGCAGCACCTGATTGACACGCCCCATGCGATGCTTGACCGACAGTAGCGCGAGCATGCCATGCACCACCACATCGGCTGCGTCCATGCGGCGCGCCGCCTCACGGTCGAAGTGGATCGGGTTGCGATCACCGGAGAGGCCGGCCCAGGCCTCGATCTGCTCGGCTCCGAATTGCAACTGCATGATCAGACCACCTTGCGCAGCATGATGCCGGCGTTGGCACCACCGAAGCCGAAGCTCAGGTTCAGCACGTTATTCAGGGTCTGCCCATGCAGATGCTCGTTGGGCACGTAGTTGAGGTCGCAGTCAGGATCGGCCTCATCCATATGGATAGTTGCCGGGATGGTGCCACGGGCCATGGCCTTGAGGCAGAAGACCGCCTCCATGGAACCGGCGGCACCGATCAGGTGGCCGGTGTAGGACTTGGTGCTGGACATCGGAATGCCGTATGCGGCGTCCCCCAGGGCCAGCTTGATCGAGCGGGTTTCGTTGACATCGTTGAGCGGTGTCGAGGTGCCGTGCAGGTTGACGTAGTCAATCTGCGATGCCTTCACGCCTGCCTGCTTGCAGACGTCATTGATCACCCGTACCCGGGCCTGCATGTCTTCGGCCGGGGCTGTCATGTCGTAGGCGTCCGAATAGTTAGCGTAGCCGGTGATCTCGCCGAGAATCTTCGCGCCCCGTGCCCGGGCCGACTCATAGTCCTCCAGGCATAGCACAGCCGCGCCCTCGGAGAGCACGAAGCCGCTGCGTCCCTTGCTGAACGGGCAGCAGGCCAGGCGCGTGTTTTCCTGCTCTTTGCTCAGGGCCTGAATGACATCCACCGACCAGACGTTGAACTGCTCTTTCAAGGACTCACTGCCACCAGCGATCATCACCTTGGCGCGGCCGCTGCGAATCGCCTCGTAAGCCTCACCAATGGCGATGGTGCCCGTGGCGCAGGCTGCAACCGGGCTGTTCTGGATACCACGCATGTTCCAGTTCATGGTGATGCCGGCGGTCGCGGCATTACACATCGACATGACGGTGGCGAAGGAAGTGGAGATGCCGTGCTTACGGTATTCGTTGTTATTGCAGTTGGCGGTGTCGAGCCCACCCCAACCGGTCCCCAGGATCACGCCGCGATCAAAGGGCGAGACGATCTCATCCAAAGGCGTATCACCGAACGCCATGCAGATCGCCTCGTGGGTGGCCACCAGGCTGTATTTGGCGAACAACGGCAACATCTTGGAGATTTTCTTCGAAAACGGACGCATCGCTTCACGACCGAAGTCATCGATAAAGCCAAAGTAACGCGCATGGATGCTCGGATCGTCGAACCTGTGCTGACGGTAACCGACCTGGTAATCCATCATTGCGTCCCAGATGGCGTCGACATTCTCCCCTAACGAGCAGATGGCGCCATAACCGGTTACAACGACCCGGCGCGGTTCTGAAGAAGCGGACTTTTCCATGATCTTCCCTGTTTCGATGTCTTGACTGGAATGCCGTACAGCGTGAAGAACGCCTGATCCAGACGCTCAGACTGTCATTGCCATGTTCGGCGATATAGGCAAGTGGAGCACTCGCAAGTACAAGCCATGACGCCTTAGTTGGAACAGTCGTCCAACATTTAAAAGTTCAGCGCTGCGGCGTCATAGGGGGCTTAACCACTGCCCGGCATAAGTTGCCGTAGTTACCCGGAGAGAACAACTGTATCTAGGGACAGATAGCGCGATGAAAATAAAATTATGCAGCCTGCAACTGCACCTAAGTACAGGTTGCCGCTAGGCGGACATTGATAAACTAACAGTGGTCGCGCGATTGATTTTTCGTACCCGGAAGCTTATTCCCTCGCGACCTGTACGAGCCGCACCATTTAGTACTTAAGTGCCAGTTCCCATGGAAGAATGTTAATAACATGAAAGCTATCGAGTTTCACGCGCTTGACTATAGTGCGACGCCCCATGCCTGGGTCGCCGACTTGTATCGCCTGCGCAAGGAAGTATTCGCTGATCGTTTAAGTTGGAAAGTCAATATAAACAACGGCATCGAGTTCGATGAATACGACAGCGAGCGGACGACCTACCTGATCGGTACCTGGGAGGGTGTCCCCTTGGCCGGCCTGCGCCTAATCAGCACCCTGGATCCCTATATGGTCGAAGGGCCGTTCCGTGATTTTTTCCGCTGCGAGCTGCCCAAGCACGCGCTGATGGCCGAGTCCAGTCGCTTCTTCGTCGACAAGATCCGATCACGCCAACACGGCCTGGCCCAAGTACCTCTGACCGAAATGCTGCTTTTTTGCATGCACAACTATGCCGCAGGCAGTGGCCTGGAATCGATCATCACCGTGGTCAGCAATGCCATGGGACGGGTCGTACGCAACGCCGGCTGGCACTACGAAGTGCTGGATACCGGCGAAGCCTCTCCGGGGGAAAAGGTGCTGCTGCTGAACATGCCGGTAACCGAGCTCAATCGTCAGCGACTGATGTCCAGTATTGCGCGCAAGCAACCCTTGTCATCCACGCAGGCAAGCCAGTGGCCGCATCGTCTGCACATCCGCGACACACCGCTCGGTTAGCCCAAGCGGATCAGCGCCTGATTCAGAGGATGCCTTGGCGCCGAGCCTCATAAACCGCCTGCTTGGCATTGCAGACCTGCAGTTTTCCGGAAATGTTGGACATGTGAAATTTGACTGTACGCTCGGAAATCGCGCAGATCAGCGCGATTTCCCGGTAGGACTTGCCCATCATCACCCACTTGAGCACCCCCATCTCCTTGTCCGAAAGTAGCCCACTCTGGAGTTTGGAAAACAGTTCATCCACCGTCCGCAGGCTCAACAGTCGGCTATGAAAGCGGATCAGTGCCATCTGTATCTGCCCCTGCTGGTCGGCCATGCGGCGGTCGAAGTCGGATTGCTGCCCGCCGCTGCAAAGACTCAACGAACTGAACACTCCACAGGGGTCATGCAGGATAAAGGTGGCGCCGGAGCAGATCCGGTATTGGCTGGAACGTCGAAACAACTCCCGACTCTTGGCACAGGAAAGGGCCTGGAGCGCATCACTCCAAGAAAATGGCGCGCAACTTTTAAGACCGTGTTGAATGATCGGATCGATCAAATGATAGTTGGCTCCCTTATAGGCTTTCAGCCAGGGCGATGGATAATTTGAAACAATAATGGGAGCCGCTTCACGATTTCGAGGAACAGCAAAGTAGGCATAGCTTAATCCCTGAAGGTCCCCTAACAGGTTTTCAAGTTCGGGTTGTAAACAGACGCTTGAATGACTCTCGTGGGCCGGGACGATATCAGAGTATTTGAATTGACTATCCATGTGATGAGCTCATTATCCTTCAGGACTACCTCGACTCTGCGGAAACAGCGAAGACAATGCAAGATTTTTCATTATACCTGACGCGTGAGTACGTAGCACTGACATACAAGACGGTTAATTCCGGTACGCTGGCGGGCTATATTCGACTATGACCTAAGGAAACTCCGAACACGTCCTCAGATATGCCGAAGTACGCTTTCATCACCTGACCCGAGCCACGCATGAGCCAGATGAGCTATTCCGACTTTGAATACGCTGGCAAGCGCAAACAAAGTCGAGAGCTCGTCCATACGAAGAAATGGATTATGCGCAACCGGAGGTTTGGGGAGAGCACCACATCAAGATCTGAAACTGGGTTGTGCTCCAGCCCCTCGATCTTCACCAGCGCATAGCGGAACAATTGGTTGAACCAGGTCCGACATTTTTCAGCTGTTGTTAGGGCCTCGCGCTGTTCGATCCTGCTCAATAAATCCAGCAGGTCGTGACGATTCATATCGTAGATAGACCGTCCACCCAGTATGGGCAGGACGTCTTTATTGAAGACTCTCAAGATTTGCGAGAGCGTACTTTGACGCCCTTCCTTCAGGCTCAGACTGCGGAACCCCACCCACTGATTGAACACGACCTCGAAGGTATGCTCTGTCGCAAAACGAACAGCAAGTCGCTGTTGTTTGCGATGCTCATAGGGATTGATCCCGCTTGCCAGCCCAGTAGTAACGGAAGAGCCAGACTTTTCCGCCTCTGGCCGTCACATTGAGTGTGAGACCATCGCTGTCACCGAGGATGTAGTCATTACCGGTGATTCTGGCATGCCGAACTGTCATTTCTGAGAGTGCCATCGCAAGCGCCTGAACAGAGTCAGGACCAGATGCTCATCTCACTGCGCAAACTGCTCCAGCAACAAACCGATTCGGTGCAAGTCAGGATTCTGGACTTAAACGCACCGGATAGTGCTGGATTTCAGTGGTTCCCGCTGGAACGAAAAAAGGACCCGAAGGTCCTTATTTCAATCGCTTACAGAATTCAGTTGAATCTCTGCAGCGCAATATTTGGAGCGGGAAACGAGACTCGAACTCGCGACCCCGACCTTGGCAAGGTCGTGCTCTACCAACTGAGCTATTCCCGCGTCTTGGTGTGGCGTATTCTATAGCAATTCGAATACGCGTCAACCCTTTGATTCAAAAAAGTTTTATTTTTTCTGCACATCAGTTTTCAGGTGCGGCCAGGCGGCGCGCAGGTATTGCACCATGGACCACAGGGTCAGGCCGGCCGAGACCATCAGCAAGGCGTAGCCTACGAGTACCCAGAAGCTGAAGTCCGACGGGTTGGCCAGCAGGATCACCAGCGCCAGCATTTGCGCGGCGGTTTTCCATTTGCCCAGGTTCGACACGGCCACCTGGGCCCGTGCACCCAGTTCGGCCATCCATTCCCTGAGGGCGGAAATGACGATCTCACGACCAATGATCACGGCTGCCGGCAAGGTCAGCCACAGGTTGGCGTGTTCCTGGACCAGCAGCACCAGGGCCACGGCGACCATCAGCTTGTCGGCCACCGGATCGAGAAACGCCCCGAACGGGGTGCTCTGCTCCAGCCGGCGGGCCAGGTAACCATCGAGCCAGTCCGTCGCCGCAGCGAACGCAAAGACCGAACTGGCGGCCATATAGCTCCAGTGATACGGCATGTAGAACAGCAGAATAAAGATCGGGATGAGCAGAACGCGTAGTACGGTGATCAGATTAGGGATATTCATCGGCACAACTGGCTACGAGGTGAGGGGGCATTCTACTCGCTGTGCAGGTTTGCATAAATCAACTCTGCGAGCTTTTTACTGATCCCCGGTGCTTTGGCGATCTCGTCGATGCTGGCACGAGACAGCTCCTGCAATCCACCAAAATGTTTCAACAGGTCCCGACGCCGGGTCGGCCCTACCCCGGCTACCCCTTCCAGGGTTGAGGTACGGCGGGTTTTGCCTCGTCGCGCGCGGTGCCCGGTAATGGCAAAACGATGGGCCTCGTCACGGATCTGCTGGATCAGGTGCAACGCCGGGGAGTCGCCGCGCAGGGTGAACTCATGGGCTGCATCATTGAGGTAGAGGGTTTCAAAGCCGGCCTTGCGAGTCGCCCCCTTGGCCACGCCCAAAAGAATCAGGTCGGGCACGGCCAGTTCATTGAGCACGTCACGGGCCATCGACAACTGGCCCTTGCCGCCGTCCACCAGCAGGATGTCCGGCAGCTTGCCTTCGCCATCCTTGAGCTTGCTGAAGCGCCGGGTCAGTGCCTGGTGCATCGCCGCGTAGTCATCGCCCGGGGTCACCCCTTCGATGTTGTAGCGACGGTAGTCGGACTTCAACGGCCCTTCCGGGCCGAACACAACGCAGGACGCCACGGTCGCTTCGCCACTGGAGTGGCTGATGTCATAGCATTCCAGGCGCTGGGGCGGCTCATCCAGATTCAATACTTCAGCCAGCGCGTCAAAGCGCGCGGCAACGTGCTGACGATTGGCCAGGCGCGCGCCCAACGCCTGCTCGGCGTTGGTGACCGCCAATTGTTGCCAGCGCGCCCGGGTGCCACGGACCCTGTGACTGATGGTCAACTCGCGACCGCGCAGCTCATGAATGGCTTCGATCAGCGCGGGGAAGTCCTCGTGGACCACATTGACGATCAACTCGCTCGGCAAGTCGCGCTCAGGACTGCTGATGAAATACTGTCCGAGAAACGCCGCCATGACCTCGGCAACGTCTTCTTCAATACCCACCTGCGGGAAAAAGTTCTTGCTGCCCAGCACTCGACCACCCCGCACACTGATCAAGTGCACGCAGGCGCCACCGGGGTTGATGAACGCCGCGACCACATCGACGTCGCCCGTGCCGCCTTCCATGCTCTGCTGGTCCTGGACCCGGCGCAACAGGGAGATCTGATCGCGCAGTTCGGCCGCGCGCTCGAAATCCAGGGTGCTGGCTGCCTGCTCCATGCCCGCCGACAGTTCATCGGTCAGGGCATTGCTGCGCCCCTCGAGGAACATCACCGAGTGCCGCACATCTTCGGCGTACACCTCAGGCTCCACCAGGCCGACACAGGGCGCCTTGCAGCGCTTGATCTGGTATTGCAGGCATGGCCGGGTACGGTTCTTGTAGTAGCTGTCTTCACACTGGCGGACAAAAAATGTCTTTTGCAGCAGGCTGAGGCTTTCGCGAATCGCCCCCGCGCTGGGATAGGGACCGAAATACTTGCCCTTGGCCTTTTTTGCCCCGCGATGAATGCTCAGGCGCGGAAACTGACCATCGGAAAGAAACACATAGGGATAGGACTTATCGTCGCGCAGCAGAATGTTGTAGGGCGGTCGCCATTCCTTGATCAGCGTCTGCTCCAGCAGCAGCGCTTCGGTCTCGTTGGCGGTGATGGTGGTCTCGACCTGGGCGATTCGGCCTACCAGCGCCGCCGTCTTGGGCGCCAGGCCGGTCTTGCGAAAGTAGCTGGCCAGACGCTTTTTCAGGTTCTTGGCTTTGCCCACGTAGAGCAGGCGCGCATCGCTGTCGAACATGCGATACACACCGGGGCGCCCGCTGCAGGTGGCGAGGAAGGCGCTTGGATCAAAGGCTTGAGTCATTGTCAGAGGCTGGCATCGACCATGCCGTGACGCACCGCCAACAGGGTCAACTCGACGTCACTGCTGATCGACAGCTTCTCGAAAATCCGATAGCGATAGGTGTTCACGGTCTTGGGTGACAGGCAGAGCTTGTCGGAGATGATCTGCACCTTCTGGCAGCCGACAATCATCAGGGCGATCTGGATCTCGCGCTCCGAAAGGGCATCGAACGGCGAATCGTTGCTCGGCTGGAACGACTTGATCGCCAGTTGCTGGGCAATTTGCGGGCTGATGTAGCGCTGGCCGGCAAACACCAGGCGAATGGCCTGCACCATTTCGTTGAGGCCGGCACCCTTGGTCAGGTAGCCCGCCGCGCCCGCTTGCAGCAACCGCGTCGGGAAGGGGTCTTCCTCGCAGACGGTGACCGCCACGACCTTGATGTCCGGATGGCTGCGCAACATCTTGCGCGTGGCCTCCAGGCCGCCGATGCCGGGCATCTTGACGTCCATCAGCACCACATCGGGTTTCAGTTCGCGCGCCTTGAGCAGGGATTCTTCCCCCGACTCGGCCTGGCCGACTACTTGCAGGCCATCGATGTCAGCCAGCATTCGTGTAATACCTGTACGAACGAGATCATGGTCATCGACTACTAGCACCCTAATCAAGCAGACACCCCGCGATATGGTCTTGTTGGTTGCCCGCCACCTTAGCAAAAAGCATCCGGCAGACCTAGCAGAACCCACGATTTAAAATGGTTTCAATACATCTTGGAACGCTTGTACTACGTGCCTTTCAGACGCTTCAACGCGGACACTGGCGCTGCATTCGCAAGAAGCAGTCATCCTGCCCGACAATCTGCAACCCCCTGCGCAGGTACAGGGCTTGTGCCGGGTTGTCGGTGAACACCGTCAGACGCAGGGCCGGACGCCGTTCCTGGCAGGCCTGGGCAAAAACCTGATCGATCGTCCAACTGCCGATGCCCCGCCCCCGCGCGGCCTCGACCACGTGCAACTCGCGAATGTACAGGGCGTTGGCGTCGCGACTCAGACTGGTAAAGCCAAGCACCGCGCTGTCCTGGCAGATCAACCAGTTTTCCCGCCCGGCCCAGGCCACATCGAACGCCTCGTCGAGCCACAACAGGTCGTGACGCAGGTAATAGGTGAGCATGCCGCGCCGCGCCAGTGCCCGGGCAAACGGCAAATCCTGGGCCATGGCCGGACGCAACGCCAAGCCGGGCTCAGGCATGCTTCACCGGCACCACTTCGCCACTCCATGCAAGCGCCTGGCGACGGGCAATCACCAGCGCGTCCCCTACCCCGGGAGCGGCGGCGAGCAGCCTGCCGTCCGTTGCCCAGATTGCACTGCGCCCTGCCGACGCCCAGCCGCCAGTCGCGCCACCATGGTTGGCCATCAGCACCAGCATCCCGTGTTCGCGCGCATGACCTTGCAGCAAGGCGCTGTCGGCGGCGTATCCGCCTTCGGTGATCAGCACCCCGGCGGCATAGATCTTCGCCCCCACTTCAGCGGCCGCAGCGGCATGGCTGGCGTGGGAAAAGTCGGCACAGACCGCCAGCGCGATGGTGTCGTCACCCAGGGTCAAGGGCCCGCCACCCGTCCCCGGAGCGAACGCCACTTCTTCGCCGGGGTGCAGATGCTGCTTGCTATAGACGGCCAACGATCCATCGGCGGCCAGCACCAGCGCGCCGATTAACACTGGGGAATCGTCCGACAGGCGAATCGGCATACCGACGACCGCCGTGACGCCAACTTCCCGCGTCAGATCCCGCAAGGGTTGCAACAGCGCGGCATCTGGGGCGATCGCCAGTTGCGCCGCCAGGCCACGCTCATAACCACTCAAGGACAGTTCGGGAAACACCAGCACCTGCACGCCCTGCTCCGCCGCGGCCACGATGAAGCGCTGGTGGCGGGCAATATTGGCGTGGACATCGCCAGCAATAGAGATCGATTGGGCCGCTGCAACAGTCAGTGTGGTCATCCCGGCTTTCCTTGATGAGGGTGCGCAAGCAATCGCCGAGTCTGGCATAAAGCGTGTCACGACTTAAACCATAGCGAGCTACCTTCACGCCGATAGCATTTTCTGATTGAAACTGCGTCCTGGCCTCTAGTAAGCTCGGCGCATTCATCGGAGACCTACCAGCATGTTGCATACCCCTTCCCAGTCTTGCACCTCCAGCGCCCTGCGCTCGGATGCGGCTGCGCGGGCGAACGGCACCTGTGCTCCGGCAAACTTTTATTTTGGGTATTGGTTTAGCCACTGGCGCGCCTGATACCCACACGGCGGCCACTACTCAAGGGGTCGCCTGCCAGAGAATTCTCAACCCCCGGTCGGCTCCCCGACCGGGGGTTTTGTTTTTTCAGGCCCCCACCTTTTTAGCGACATCACTGACTTCAAGGAATTACGACATGAACTACACCACTTATTACCGTCACGACAGTTTTACCGCCTGGCGATTTACCAGCCTCCGCTCGGGACAGCCTGCCGCCTCCGATCGGTCACCCACAGGTGGCAAGCGCACACACCCAGCCAACACGGCCAATTGTCGAACACCCCAGTAGGGCCGAGCGCGCGGGCACGAACCCGCCGCCAGCCCAGGAAGCCTGAATATGAACTCCCGCGTATCCGCTCTGCCGCTGTCTACCCAGAACTCTGCCAATCAAGCGCTGACCCAGCGTCTGCCCAGCTCATTGCAGCTCAAGCAACAACTGCCCCTGAGCCTCGCCCTGAGCCAACAGGTCGCCGCCCATCGCCAAGCCATCCGCGCCATCCTCGACGGTGAAGACACCCGCCTGCTGGTCGTCGTCGGCCCCTGCTCGATCCACGATCCGCAATCGGCCCTCGAATACGCCGCCAATCTCGCCCGGCTCGCCCACGACGTCAGCGCCGAGATGCTCCTGGTGATGCGTACCTACGTCGAAAAACCGCGCACCACGGTGGGCTGGAAAGGCCTGGCCTACGATCCGCACCTGGACGGCAGTGACGACATGGTCGGCGGCCTGACCCTGTCCCGGGAGTTGATGCGCGAGATGCTGCGCCTCGGCTTGCCGGTTGCCACCGAGTTGCTGCAACCCATGGCCGCCAGCTACTTCGACGACCTGCTCAGTTGGGTCGCCATCGGTGCGCGCACCACCGAATCGCAGATCCACCGGGAAATGGCCAGCGGCCTGGGCATGCCGGTCGGTTTCAAGAACGGCACCGATGGTGGCGTGGGCGTGGCCACCGATGCCATGCGCTCGGCCGCCCACCCGCACCGCCATTTCGGCATCGACAGCCAGGGCCATCCAGCGATCATCCAGACCCCGGGCAACCCGGACACCCACCTGGTGTTGCGCGGCGGCCATCGCGGCCCCAACTACGACCAGCATCACGTAGCCCGGATCGAGGACGACCTGCAGCGCTTGAATATCGCGTCGCGGATCATGGTCGATTGCAGCCATGCCAACAGCGGCAAGGATCCCCTGCGTCAGCCAGCGGTGTTCAACGACGTGCTGGAACAACGCCTGAGCGGCAATCGCGCGCTGATCGGCATGATGCTTGAAAGCCACCTGTTCGAAGGGTGCCAGGCACTGGGGCCGTCCCTGCGCTACGGGGTGTCGGTGACCGACGGCTGCCTGGGCTGGGAGGCGACCGAGCAGCTCCTGCGCCAGGCCAGCCTCAAGCTGCGCACGACCTGAAGCCCACCGGCTTTTGACTGAATACGCCGTTGCGCCGGTTTGGCGCGCAACGGCAGGGTTCACCACCGATTCCTCCTGCCACTTCTATTCCGTCTGCAACAACGGACAGCGGCTTTTTCGCACAACGCACCGGTGTGGCCTGCATTAGAGTGAGAACGCGAATCCCTTCCCGACCTCACGGAATACAGGCACGCTTATGCAACGGAATGCAAGCACCCAATACCCGATCATGCTGGTTCACGGCCTCTTCGGTTTCGACAGTATCGGCAATCTCGACCTCTTCCACGGCGTCAAGCAGGCCTTGCGCAACGCCGGCGCCCACGTGTTCATCCCCTACCTCTCCGCCACCCACAGCAACGAACTGCGCGGCCAACAATTGCTGACGCAGATCGAACTGGTGCGGGCGGGCACCGGCGCCGCCAAGGTCAACCTGATCGGCCATAGCCAAGGCGCCCTTGCGGCGCGTTATGCGGCGGCGGTGGCACCCCGGCATGTGGCCTCGATTACCTCGGTCAGCGGGCCGAACCATGGCTCGGAGCTGGCCGACTGCCTGCGCCAGGCGCTCACCCCCGGGCATCTGCCCGAGCAGGTCGCGGCGGCGGTCTCGACCCTGTTTGTCGAGTTCCTCAGGTTTATCAGCGGCAGTCCGAAAATTCCCCAGAACGCCATCGCCGCCCTCAACGCCCTGACCACCGAGGGCGTCGCCGCCTTCAATGACAAATACCCACAAGGGCTGCCCGACACCTGGGGCGGCAACGGCGAGGAGCAGGTCAACGGCGTTCGCTACTACTCCTGGAGCGGCACCCTGCAGGGTCGCCTGCTGGACGATGGCCCTAACGCCCTCGATCCGCTGCACCTGTTCTGCCGCAGCTTCTCGCGCTTTTTCATCCGCGAGGCCGAACAGAACGACGGCATGGTCGGGCGCTTCAGTTCGCACCTGGGCACGGTCCTGCGCTCCGACTATCCCCTGGACCACATGGACAGCATCAACCAGACCGCCGGCCTGGTGCGCCCGGGCATCAATCCCGTGGCCCTGTACCTGGAACACGTCGAGCGCCTGAAGCAGGCCGGCGCCTGAGTGCCGCAGGGCAGACTATTTACGACCGATGGCCCTTTGGCGCAGCATCAAGCAGCAGATTGACGAGAAATAGCCCACTGAATCCGGTAGGCTCAGCACTTTATTGAACATTGAATGGAGATTCTTCCCATGGCCAAAGCCACTGCCCGTCACATCCTGGTTGCCAGCGAAGCCAAGTGCAACGAACTGAAAGCCCAGATCGAAGGCGGCGCTGATTTTGCCGAAGTTGCCAAAGCCAACTCCACCTGCCCATCCAGCCGTCAAGGCGGCGACCTGGGTTCGTTCGGCCCTGGCCAGATGGTCAAGGAATTCGACACCGTGGTCTTCAGCGCCCCAGTCAACACCGTACAAGGCCCGGTCAAGACCCAGTTCGGTTACCACCTGCTGGAAGTGACCAGCCGTCAGGACTGATCCACCGCCAATTGTTTGAACAACGGCCCGCCTTTTGGTGGGCCGTTGTGTTTGTGCCGAACGTTTTTGGCTGGCAAGGCCTGCGCCGCTAGCGTACAAATCGAACCATCGATCACCCGGCTCTTAAGGCTGACAATGCGACTGGCTTTCTCCTCATTGATCTTCACGGGCCTGGCCCTGCTGCTGAGCGCCACCCCCGTGACCGCAGCACCCCAGCACGCCCTCACCGTCTACGGCGAACCGGCCAAGTACCCTGCCGGCTTCAGCCATTTTGCCTATGCCAACCCGCAAGCCCCCAAGGGCGGCAGCATGCGCCGTTCGGCCATTGAGATCGGGCGCTTTGACCACGTCTCGCCCTACATCGACAAAGGCATCGGCGTCAGCCAGCTCGATGGCATGCTGTACTCGCCCCTGGCCCAACGCTCGCTGGACGAGCCCTACACCGTCTACGGGCTGGTGGCGGAAAAAATGGAGCGCGCCGAAGACGGCATGTGGCTGCGCTTCTACCTCAATCCCAAAGCCCGTTTTGCCGACGGCCGCGCCATCACCGCCGAAGACGTGCGCTACACCTTCGAGCTGCTGATGACCCAGGGCAGCCTGCGCTATCGCACCCAGTTCGCCGACGTCAAAGGCGTCGAGGTCGAGTCGCCGCGCCTCATTCGCTTCGACTTCAAGAACAACCAGAACCGCACCCTGGCCCTGGATATCGCGACCTTGCCGGTGTTCCCCGAGCACTGGTGGAAAACCCGCGACTTCGCTAATGGCGGCGGCTATGAAGCCCCCCTGGGCAGCGGCCCGTATCGGGTCAGCAAGATCGACTCCGGGCGCAGTATCACCTTCGAGCGCAACCCCGACTGGTGGGGCAAGGACCTGCCCGTCAGCCGTGGCCTGTACAACTTCGACCGTTTCAGCATCGAGTACTTTGGCGACACCGACGTGGCGCGCCAGGTCCTGCGCGGCGGCGCCTACGACTATAACCGCGAGTTCTCCGCCACCGGTTTTTCCATCGGCTACGACGGCCCGGCCCTGAACGACGGGCGCCTGCAGAAGGCCCATCTGGCCAAGCAGGGCCCACAACCGTCCCAGGGGTTTGTGTTCAACCTGCAGAACCCGAAGTTCAAGGACCGCCGCGTGCGCCAGGCCCTGGCCATGCTCTGGGATTTCGAGTGGAGCAACCGGCAGATGATGCGTGACCTGTACATCCGCCAGCAGAGCTTTTTCTCCAACACCGAACTGGCCGCGCGCAAACTGCCGGATGCCGCTGAGCTGGCGATTCTCGAACCGCTGCGCGGGCAGATTCCCGACGAAGTCTTCACCCAGGTCTTCGAGGCGCCGAAAACCGATGGCAGCGGGCTGATTCGCGACAAGCAACTGCAAGCCCTGGACCTGCTGGAACAGGCCGGCTGGAAACCCGACGGCGATCAACTGGTCAATGCCCAGGGCGAACCGCTGGCATTCACGTTCCTGATCAGCCAGAACGGCATGGATCGCCTGTTGCTGCCCTACAAACGCACCCTGGCGCAGATCGGCATCCAGCTCAATATCCGCTTGATCGACTCCTCGCAGTACGTCAATCGCCTGATGAGCCGTGATTACGACATGATCGTCACCGGCTACCCGGTCAGCACCTCACCGGGCGGTGAGCTGTTCAACTACTTCGGCTCGGCCGCGGCCAACGACCCCGGCGCCAACAACTACATGGCCTTGCAGAACCCTGCCGTCGACCACCTGCTCGACGGCCTGGTCAAGGCCACCACCCAGGCCGACATGCTGCGCCATGCCCACGCCCTGGACCGGGTCCTGCAATGGAACTACTACTGGATTCCCAACTACTACCCGCCGGGCACCTCCACCGTGTGGTGGAACCGCTTTGGCATGCCGGCGGTACCGGCCAGCAATGACGAAGCCATCGAGAGCTGGTGGCAAGTAAGCACCACGCCGCTGACCAATGAACAAATGGCCGCCGAACGCATCAAGCGTGGACAGCCCGGAGGACCGCGCTGATGCTGGCTTATGTGTTGCGTCGCTTGCTGCTGATCATCCCGACCCTGGTGGTCATCCTGTTGGTCAATTTCGTGATCGTCCAGGCCGCGCCCGGTGGCCCGGTGGAACAGGCCATCGCGCATTTGCAGGGGATTGGCGGGGGTGGCAGCGTCGGCGCGTCCGGCGATGCCCTGGGCCATGGCTCGCGGGCCAGTCGCGGCCTCGATCCACAACTGATCAAGGACATCGAGAAACAGTACGGTTTCGACAAGCCGGCCCATGAACGCCTGTGGCTGATGCTCAAGAGCTACGCCCAGCTGGACTTCGGCAAGAGCTTCTTTCGCGGGGCCACGGTCACCGAGCTGATCCTGGAAAAAATGCCGGTGACCATATCCCTCGGACTCTGGGCCACCCTGATCACCTACCTGGTGTCGATCCCGCTGGGCATCCGCAAGGCGGTACACCACGGCAGCCAGTTCGACATCTGGAGCAGTACCGCAATCATCATCGGCTACGCCATGCCGGCCTTTCTGTTTGCCATGTTCCTGATCGTGATCTTTGCCGGAGGCACCTCGCTCAACTGGTTTCCGGTGCGCGGCCTGGTCTCGGAAAACTTCGAGCAATTATCGACCCTGGGCAAAATCGCCGACTACTTCTGGCACCTGGTGTTGCCGGTGACGGCGCTGGTGGTCGGCGGCTTCGCGACCCTGACCATCCTCACCAAAAACTCCTTCCTCAACGAAATCACCCGCCAGTACGTGGTCACCGCCCGCGCCAAGGGCCTGAGCGAGCGCCGGGTGCTGTACGGTCACGTGTTCCGCAACGCCATGCTGCTGGTGGTGTCGGGGATTCCCCAGGCGTTCATCAGCGTGTTCTTCGCCGGCTCGCTGCTGATCGAGGTGATTTTCTCCCTCGATGGCCTGGGACGCATGAGCTATGAAGCCGCGGTATCCCGGGACTACCCGGTGGTGTTCGGCTCGCTGTTCATCTTCACCCTGTTCGGCCTGCTGATAAAACTGCTCGGCGACCTGTGCTACACCCTGGTCGACCCGCGCATCGATTTTGCCGCGAGGAACGCCTGATGCTCAATCTGTCGCCCCTGGCGCGCCGACGCTTCGAGCGCTTCAAGAAAAACCGTCGTGGCTGGTGGTCACTGTGGCTGTTCATCGGCCTGTTCCTGCTGACCCTGGGCGGTGAACTGATCGCCAACGACAAACCGCTGGTCCTCAGCTACCAGAACAGCTTGTACTTCCCGGCGTTCAAGCGCTACACCGAACAGGCGTTCGGCGGTCAACTGCCCTTCCAGGCCGACTACCGCAGCGACTATGTGCGCAAGCTGATTCAAAAGGACGGCGGCTGGATGCTGTTCCCGCCGATCCCATTCAGCGACGACACCCCCAACTACGACCTCAACCAACCCGCCCCGAGCCCACCGTCGAAGGTCAACTGGCTGGGCACCGATGACCAGGCGCGGGATGTGCTGGCGCGAGTGATCTTTGGCGCCCGGGTATCGATCCTGTTCGCCTTGGCACTGACTATCATCAGCGCGCTGATCGGCATCGCCGCCGGAGCCCTGCAGGGGTACTACGGTGGCTGGGTCGACCTGCTGGGCCAGCGCTTGCTGGAAGTCTGGTCGGGGTTGCCGGTGCTGTACCTGCTGATCATTCTCTCTGGCTTCGTCGAACCGAATTTCTGGTGGTTGCTGGGGATCATGGCGCTGTTTTCCTGGCTGGCCCTGGTGGACGTAGTGCGCGCCGAGTTCCTGCGTGGGCGCAACCTGGAATACGTCAAGGCCGCCCGGGCCCTGGGCCTGAACGACCGCAAGGTGATCGTGCGGCACATCCTGCCCAACGCCATGAACGCGACCCTGAGTTACCTGCCGTTCATTCTCACCGGGGCCATCTCGACCCTGACCGCCCTGGACTTCCTCGGTTTCGGCATGCCGGCCGGCAGTGCATCCCTGGGCGAACTGATCGGCCAGGGCAAACAGAACCTGCAAGCGCCGTGGCTCGGGCTGACGGCGTTTTTCACCCTGGCACTGATTCTGTCACTGCTGGTATTTATCGGCGAAGCCTTGCGCGACGCGTTTGATCCACGATCTTGATCCCCGGTCTTGAGGCGGACTATTGCCATGAGCGACAACCTGATCGAAATCCGTGACCTCAACGTGGCCTTCAACGGCCAGGTGGCGGTGCGCGACCTGTGCCTGGACATCCGTCCCGGCGAGTGCCTGGCGCTGGTCGGTGAGTCCGGCTCGGGCAAGTCGGTGACCGCCCACTCGATCCTGCAACTGCTGCCCGAGTGCGGCACCCAGTCCTCGGGCAGCATTCGCTACCGCGGCCAGCAGTTGCTCGGCGCCGAGGCCAGCACCCTGCGCGCCCTGCGGGGCAATCGCATCGCAATGATCTTCCAGGAGCCGATGACCTCCCTCAATCCCCTGCACAGCATCGAAAAACAGATCGGCGAAACCCTGCTGGTGCACAAGGGCCTGGGCGGCAAGGCGGCGCAACAACGAATCCTGCAATTGCTCGAACTGGTGGGCATCCCCAACCCCAGGGAGCGCCTCAAGGCCTACCCGCACCAGCTCTCCGGCGGCCAGCGGCAACGGGTGATGATTGCCATGGCGCTGGCCTGCGAACCGGAACTGCTGATCGCCGACGAGCCCACCACCGCCCTGGACGTGACGGTGCAGCGCAAGATCCTGCGGCTGCTCAAGTCGCTGCAGCAACGCCTGGGCATGTCGCTGCTGCTGATCAGCCACGACCTCAACCTGGTGCGCAGCATCGCCCAGCGTGTCTGCGTGATGCGCGGCGGCGAGATCGTCGAGCAGGCCGCCTGTGAAACCCTGTTCACCGCGCCGCAGCACCCTTACAGCTGCGTGCTGCTCAACGCCGAGCCGGAAGGTGAAGCGCTGCCCCGGGATGAACGCGAAGCGGTGCTGCAAGTCACCGACCTGAACGTGCGCTTCCCCCTCGGCGGCGGGCTGTTCCAGCGCAAGACCTGGCTGCACGCCGTGGACGGCATCAGCCTGAGCATTCAACGGGGCAAGACCCTGGGCATCGTCGGCGAATCCGGTTCGGGCAAATCGACCCTCGGCCAGGCGATCCTGCGCCTGCTGGACTCCGAGGGCAGCATCCGCTTCCAGGGCGAGGCGCTGGACGGTCTCAACCAGAAGCAGCTGCGGCCCTGGCGCAAGCAGATGCAGGTGGTGTTCCAGGACCCCTTCGGCAGCCTCAGCCCGCGGATGTCGGTGGCGCAGATCATCAGCGAGGGCCTGGAGGTCCATAGCCAGTCCACCGCCCAGGAGTGTGAAGCCCAGGTGATCCAGGTGCTCAAGGAAGTCGGCCTCGACCCACAGAGCCGCCACCGCTACCCCCATGAGTTTTCCGGCGGCCAGCGCCAACGCATCGCCATCGCCCGCGCCCTGGTGCTCAAGCCGGCGCTGATCCTGCTCGACGAACCGACCTCGGCGCTGGACCGCACCGTGCAAAAACAAGTGGTCGCCCTGCTCCGCCAGCTCCAGGAAAAATACGGCCTGACCTACCTGTTCATCAGCCACGACCTCTCGGTGATCCGCGCCCTGGCCCACGACATGATCGTGATCAAGGACGGCAAGGTGGTCGAACGCGGCGCCAGCCATGACGTGTTCGAGGCGCCACAGCATCCCTACACCAAGGAGCTGTTGGCGGCGGCGCATCCGGGGTGGGCATGATTGCGCGTCGGCCGCTGGACCGTGCTCGCGATGAGGCCGTCACCCACCACACACCTTTCGGAAATGAACCGATGAACACCGGCGAAAACCTCAAGGACTACCAACGCGTACGCTCGCTGGCGATCCGCTCCTTGTTCGAGATCATCGAGCAATCCAGCGAAGGCACGGTCATTGTCGACCGCGATGCCAACATCGTCTGGATGAACGAGCGGTATGCCCGGCGCTTTGGCCTGGAGTCGGCCGCCGTGGCCATCGGCAAGGCCTGCGAAAGCGTGATCCCCGGCAGCCTGTTGCGCGAGGTAGTGCGCAGCGGCCGACCGATCCTGCTGGACATGCAGGACACCTCCAAGGAACCGCTGGTGGTGATGCGCCTGCCGATCCACGACGATGCCGGCACCGTGATCGGCGCCATCGGCTTTGCCCTGTTCGACGAACTGCGCAGCCTGTCGCCGATGCTCAAGCGCTACCTGAGCATGCAGGAAGAACTGGCCTCCACCCGCTCTTTGCTGCGGGCCTGCCAGGCCAAGTACACCTTTGCCCACTTTATCGGCACCAGCGCCGCCAGCCTGGAGGTCAAGCGCCGTGCCCGGCGCAGCGCCAGTGCCGACTCGCCGGTGTTGCTGCTGGGGGAAACCGGTACCGGTAAGGAACTGCTGGCCCAGGCCATTCACAGTGCTTCACCCCGGGCGCACAAAGCCTTTGTCAGCATCAACAGCGCGGCGATTCCCGAAGCGCTGCTGGAAGCCGAGTTTTTCGGCACGGCCCCCGGCGCCTTCACCGGTGCCGATCGCAAGGGGCGCGCCGGCAAGCTGCAAATCGCCCAGGGCGGGACCCTGTTTCTCGATGAGATCGGCGACATGCCCCTGCCCCTGCAAAGCAAGTTGCTGCGGGTCCTGCAGGAGAAGGAATTCGAGCCGGTGGGTTCCAATGAAATGATCCAGAGTGACGTGCGCGTCATCGCCGCGACCTCCACCGACCTCGAAGCGGCGATCAAGCGCGGCGAGTTTCGCGCCGACCTGTATTACCGCCTCAACGTCCTGCCGATCCAGGTGCCCCCCCTGCGCGAGCGCCTCGACGACCTGCCCGCCTTGAGCGAAGCGATTCTCGAAGAACTGCGCAGCCAGCACGAACTCGACCAGTCGGCCCTGGAACTGCTGGGCCAACACGCCTGGCCGGGCAACATCCGCGAATTGCGCAACGTGCTGGAGCGGGCCGCCTTGCTCAGCGACGACCTGATCCTCGACGCCAGCGAAATCCGCGCGGCAATCGGCAGCCTGGTGCCCGTGCAACGCGCGGCAACGGCGTCGATTGAACCCCTGCTGAATGAAACCTTCAGCGCCGCCCGCGAGCGTTTCGACCGGCAGTTGATCCAGAGCACCCTGGCCCAATGCGCGGGCAAGGTGCCGGAGGCTGCGGTTCGGTTGGGGCTGGGGCGCTCGACCTTATACAAGAAGATGGCAGCGCTGGGAATTGATGAGTCTCTTAATTGAGACTTAGGTCTTGATAGAGAGACAGGCCTTGCCCTATCGCGGGCAAGCCCTGCTCCGACGGACTTGTAGCGCCCACCGCAGACGCAAAACTTGCTCGCGATAGCGTTATCCCCATCGATAAATATCTCACTACCGAGACAATTTATTAAAATTTATTACTGAAATACTAAAAAGTACTTATAAATCAATAACTTAAATATATGGCACAAAACCCGCTATAGCCCCTCCCACACCCGCTTTCCCCCCTAAAAAAATAACAATCGAAGGAGACACACCATGAGTGTGATCATTGCCTTGGCAGCCCTCACGCTGCTGATGCTCGCAGCCTACCGTGGCTATAGCGTTATCCTCTTTGCCCCGATTGCCGCCCTTGGCGCCGTCCTGCTAACCGACCCCTCCGCCGTTGCGCCCGCCTTTACCGGGGTGTTCATGGAGAAAATGGTCGGCTTCATCAAACTGTATTTCCCGGTCTTCCTGCTCGGTGCGGTGTTCGGCAAGCTGATCGAGCTGTCGGGCTTCTCGCGCTCGATCGTGGCCGCGGCCATCCGCCTGCTGGGCACTCGCCAGGCAATGCTGGTGATCGTGCTGGTCTGCGCCCTGCTCACCTACGGCGGCGTCTCGCTGTTCGTGGTGGTGTTCGCGGTCTACCCCTTCGCGGCCGAGATGTTCAAGCAGAGCAACATTCCCAAACGGCTGATCCCGGCCACCATCGCCCTCGGCGCGTTCTCGTTCACCATGGATGCCCTGCCGGGCACCCCGCAAATCCAGAACATCATCCCCAGCACCTTCTTCAACACCACCGCCTGGGCCGCGCCCTGGCTGGGGGTGATCGGCACCATCTTCGTGTTCTGCGCCGGCATGCTGTTCCTCCAGCGCCAGCGCAACAAGGCCCAGCGCAGCGGCGAAGGCTATGGCAGCGAACTGCGCAACGAGCCGGAAACCGCCGAAGACATCAAGCTGCCCAACCCCTGGCTGGCCCTGTCGCCACTGCTGGCGGTGGGCATCATGAACCTGCTGTTCACCCACTGGATTCCCCAGTGGTACGGCAAGACCCACAGCCTCAGCCTGCCCGGCATGACTGCGCCGGTGACCAGCGAAATCGCCAAGCTCACCGCCATCTGGGCCGTGCAGGCGGCCTTGCTGGTGGGCATCCTGATGGTGCTGGTGTTCGGTTTCCAGGCGATTCGCAGCAAACTCGCCGAAGGCAGCAAAAGCGCAGTCAGCGGCGCCCTGCTGGCGGCCATGAACACCGCCTCGGAGTACGGCTTCGGCGCAGTCATCGCCTCCCTGCCGGGCTTCCTGGTACTGGCCGACTGGCTCAAAAACATCCCCAACCCACTGGTCAATGAAGCAATCACCGTAACCCTGCTGGCCGGCATCACCGGTTCCGCCTCGGGCGGCATGAGCATCGCCCTGGCAGCCATGGCCGACGATTTCATCGCTGCCGCCCACGCCGCCAACATCCCCCTGGAAGTGCTGCACCGGGTGGCGGCCATGGCCAGTGGCGGCATGGACACCCTGCCCCACAACGGCGCGGTGATTACCTTGCTGGCGGTCACGGGCCTGACCCACCGCGAAGCCTACAAAGACATTTTCTGTATTACGCTGATCAAGACCCTGGCGGTCTTCGTCGTCATCGCTACCTTCTACGCCACCGGCATTGTGTGAGGCATTCATGACATCTCTTTCGGGCAAGACCGCACTGGTCACCGGCTCCACCAGCGGCATCGGCCTGGGCATCGCCCTGAGCCTGGCCAAAGCCGGCGCCCACCTGATCCTCAATGGTTTTGGCGACGCCTCCCAGGTGATCGCCGACGTCGCCCAGTTCGGCGGCAAGGTCGGTCATCACCCGGCCGACGTCAGCGACCCGGCGCAAATCGCCGAAATGATTGCCTACGCCGAGCGCGAGTTCGGTGGTATCGACATCCTGGTCAACAACGCCGGGATCCAGCACGTGTCGGCCGTGGAAGACTTTCCGGTGGAGCGCTGGGACTCGATCATCGCGATCAACCTGTCGTCGGTGTTCCACAGCACCCGCCTGAGCCTGCCGGGCATGCGCGCCAAAGGCTGGGGGCGGATCATCAACATCGCCTCGGTGCATGGCCAGGTCGGGTCGGTGGGCAAGGCCGCGTATGTCGCCGCCAAGCACGGGGTGATCGGCCTGACCAAAGTGGTCGGCCTGGAAACCGCCACCAGCAACGTCACCTGCAACGCCATCTGCCCCGGCTGGGTGCTGACGCCGCTGGTGCAGAAGCAGATCGATGACCGCGCCGCCGCCGGCGTCGAGCCGCAGCAGGCCCAGCACGACCTGCTGGCCGAGAAGCAACCCTCGCTGGAATTCGTCACCCCACCGCAACTGGGCGAACTGGTGCTGTTCCTGTGCAGCGATGCCGGCAGCCAGGTGCGTGGCGCGGCGTGGAACATCGATGGCGGGTGGTTGGCGCAGTAATTCGCTACCGTGTGGTTGTGGGAGCGAGCAAGCTCGCTCCCACAATCCGCCACCCACCGAGCACCACCTGCCCCCCTAAAAACAAGAGGCAAGTCATGTCCGAAATCCTCTGGCAACCCAGCCCCGAACGCATCGCCCAGACCCGCATGGAGGCCTTCCGGCACCTGTGCAACCAGCGCCACGCCCTGACCATCGCCGACTACCCGGCCCTGCACCAGTGGAGCATCGACCAGCGCGAAGACTTCTGGCAGGCCATCGTCGACTCCTTCGGCATCACCTTCCACCAGCCCCCCGAAGCGGTGTTGCGTGAAGGCCCGCAGATGCCCAGCGCCCAGTGGTTTCCCGGGGCCACCCTGAATTTCGCCGAGCACCTGCTGCGCCGCCGCGATGACGCGGTGGCGGTGATCGCCATCGGCGAAGATGGCCAGCGCGAACAACTGAGTTTTGCCGAACTGGCCAGCCATGTGGCCGGCCTGCAAAAGAGCCTGCAAGCCGCCGGCGTCGGCCTCGGCGACCGGGTCGCGGCGTGCATGCCCAACACCTGGCAAACCCTGGTCGGCATGCTTGCCACCACCAGCCTGGGGGCGGTCTGGTCCTGTTCCTCACCGGACTTCGGCACCCAGGGGGTGATCGACCGGTTCGGCCAGATCGAACCCAAAGTGCTGATGACCTGCGCCGGCTATCGGTATGCCGGCAAGACCATCGACCAGACCCTCAAGCTCAACGAAATACTCCAGCGCATGCCGTCTCTGGAGCAGTTGATCATCGTGCCGTACGCCCGCCCCCAGGCGCGCACCCAGGACTATGTCAGCCAGGCCCACGTCAGCCTGTGGCAGGACTTTTATCAGGCCGGCGGCGAGCCTGAATTTGTCGCCGTGCCCTTTGCCCATCCGCTGTACATCCTCTATTCCAGCGGCACCACCGGGGTGCCCAAATGCATCATCCACAGCACCGGTGGCGTGCTCCTGCAACACGTCAAGGAGCACGGCCTGCATGTCGACCTCGGGGCCGCCGACCGATTGTTCTACTACACCACCTGCGGCTGGATGATGTGGAACTGGCTGGTCTCGGCACTGGCGGTGGGCAGCAGCATCGTGTTGTACGACGGCTCGCCCTTCCACCCGGGGCCACAACGCTTGCTCGACCTGATCGAGCACGAGCGCATCACGGTCTTCGGCACCAGCCCCAAATACCTGGCCACTCTGCAAAGCCACGGCTTGCAGCCGCGCCTGAGCCATGACCTGGGCAGCCTCAAGACCCTGCTCTCGACTGGCTCGGCGCTGTCACCCCACAGCTACGACTACGTCTATCGGCAGATCAAGCCCGACCTGTGCCTGGCCTCGATGTCTGGCGGCACCGACATCATCTCCTGCTTTGTCGCCGGCAACCCGCTGCTGCCGGTGCGCCGCAGCGAAATGCAGGGCAAGGGCCTGGGCATGGCCATCGAAGTGTGGAACGACGCCGGCCAGCGGGTGATTGGCGAAAAAGGCGAGCTGGTCTGCACCCGCCACTTCCCGGCCATGCCCATTGGCCTGTGGAATGACCCGCAGCAGGAAAAACTCCACGACGCCTACTTCAGTCAGTTCCCGGGCGTCTGGGCCCAGGGCGACTACGCCGAAGAACTGGCCCATGGCGGTTGGATGATCCATGGCCGCTCCGACGCCGTGCTCAACCCGGGCGGCGTGCGCATCGGCACCGCGGAAATCTACCGCCAGGTGGAAAAGGTTGCACAGGTGCAGGATTGCGTCGCCATCGGCCAACAGTGGCAGGACGACGTGCGCGTGGTGCTGTTCGTACGCCTGGCCGACGGCGCGATCCTGGACGAGGCCCTGGAACAGCAGATTCGCCAGGTGATCCGCGCCAACACCACGCCGCGCCATGTGCCGGCGAAAATCCTCGCGGTCAGCGACATCCCGCGCACCCTCAGCGGCAAGGTGGTCGAGTTGGCCGTGCGCAATGTGGTGCATGGCCGGCCGGTGAAAAACACCGACGCCCTGGCCAATCCCGAGGCCCTGGAACAGTTTCGCCAGCGCCCGGAATTGCAGGAGTAGCACGGACTGCACAAGGAAATCGGGCAGCGGCGAGACTTTTCCGGCCGCCAGGCGTCTACATCCTCGACATGCCCGATGACAGGACGCAGGAACCCGCGATGAATCACTCCCCCAACGGCGACGCCCAGGCCCTGATTGCCCGCCTCGACTGGACACAAAGCCCGCTGGGGGCTGCCAGTCAGTGGCCGCAGAGCCTGCGCACCGCGGTGGACATCGTGATTCACTCGCCGATGCCAATGCTCCTGCTCTGGGGCCCGCAACTGGCACAGATCTACAACGACGGCTTCGCCCTGCTGGCCGGCAACAAACACCCCCAGGCGTTCGGCCAGCCGACGCACCTGACCTGGCCGGAGCTCGAGGATTTCACCACGCCGATCTACCGCGCGGTGCTGCAGGGCCAGGTGCGCTCCTATAGCGAGCAACGGTTCAGCCTGCAACGTGAAGGCCATGAACAGGAGTTCTGGCTGGACCTGACCTACAGCCCGATACGCGACGAACACGGGCAGGTGGCCGGAATCCTGGTCACCGCCATCGAAACCAACGAGCGCCGGCGCATCGCCCTGGAGCTCAAGCAACGTTCGGAGGCCAGCCTCAAGGCCCAGCAAGACAGCGAGCAGCGCCTGCAACTGGCCCTGGCCGCCACCGAGGCGGTCGGCACCTGGGACTGGGATATCGGCAGCGACCGGTTCCTCGCCGACGCTCATTTCGCCCAGTTGCACGGCGTCGACCCAAGCCGCGCCAGCCAGTTGCCCATCAGCGAGTACCTGCACGGCGTGCACCCGCAAGACCGGGCCATGGTCGCGCGCAGCATCAAGCACTGCATCAGCCACGCCGGCGAATACGCCGAGGAATACCGCCTGCTGCAAGCCAATGGCGAAGTGCGCTGGGTGTTTGCCCGGGGCCGCTGCTACAAAGACCACCACGGCCGGCCCATTCGTTTTCTCGGCGCCGCCCTCGACCTGACCGAACGCAAGCACACCGAACAGGCGCTGCGACAAAGCCAGACCGAACTGCAACTGATCATCAACGCAATGCCGGTGCTGATCGGTTATGTCGACCACGAACAACGCTTTCGCCTGAACAACAGTGCCTACCTGGACTGGTACGGCATGACCCCGCAGGAGCTGTACGGCAAGTCCATCCTGGAGATCCTCGGCCCGGACATGTATGCCACGCGGGCGGAGCATATCCAGGCAGCGCTGGCCGGCAAGGCCTGCAGCTTCGAAGCCTACTCCCCGCACCGCGACGGCCGCCCGCGGTACGCGTTGATGAAGTACCTGCCGCGCTTCGGTCCGGACGGTGCGGTGAATGGTTTCTATATTTTCGTGATCGACGAAACCGAGCGTAAACAGACCGAGGAGGCCCTGCGCAACCTCAATGAAACCCTGGAGGAGCGGGTGACCACGCGCACCCAGGCCCTGGCGGAGGTCAACCAGCGCCTGCAGAGCGAAATGTTCGAGCGTGAACGGGCCGAGGATGCTTTGCGCCATGCGCAGAAGATGGAAGCGGTGGGGCAGCTCACCGGCGGCATCGCCCATGACTTCAACAACATGCTGACCGGCATCATCGGCAGCCTGGACCTGATCCAGCGCTACATCGACGATGGCCGAACCGAGGACATCGGGCGCTTTGCCGAGGCGGCCGTAGCCTCGGCCAATCGCGCCGCCGCCCTGACCCATCGGCTGCTGGCTTTCTCTCGCCGCCAATCGCTGGATCGCCAACCGCTGGACCCCAACAGCCTGGTGCGCTCGCTCGAAGAGTTGATCCGCCGCACCAAGGGTGAACAGATCGAATTGACGTTCGACCTGGCCCCCGGCGTGTGGCCGGTCAACACCGATGCCGGGCAGTTGGAAAATGCCCTGCTCAACCTGGTGATCAATGCCCGCGACGCCATGCCCGACGGCGGCGAGTTGCTGATCGAAACCGCCAACAGCTACCTCGACGGCAGCGACATCAGCACCCTGGAGCCGGTCAAGGCCGGCGACTACGTGATGCTCGGCGTGCGCGACAATGGCTCGGGCATGAGCCCACGTGTGCTGGCCAAGGCCTTCGACCCCTTCTTCACCACCAAGCCCATTGGCCAGGGCACTGGCCTGGGTTTGTCGATGATCTACGGTTTTGCCCAGCAATCCGGCGGCCACGCCACGCTCAGCAGCGAGCCCGGCCAGGGCACCTGCGTGCGTTTGTACCTGCCGCGCCTGCACAGCCCGGCGCTGGCGACGGCACCCACGCCGACCCTGGGCAGCGCCTTCGCGGTCGCCGGTGAGTCGGTGGTGCTGGTGGAAGACGACCCGGCGGTGCGCCTGCTGGTGCTCAACGTGCTCACGGAACTGGGCTACAGCACCCACGCCGCCGAAAACGCCAACACCGCGCTGCCCTTGCTGGAATCGGAGCTGCGCATCGATCTGCTGGTGACCGACGTCGGCCTGCCCGGGATGAATGGCCGGCAACTGGCGGAAATCGCCCGCCAGCATCGCCCCGGGCTGAAAGTGCTGTTCATGACCGGCTACGCGCAACAGGCCGCCGAACGCCAAGGCTTCCTCGACGAGGGCATGGACCTGCTGGCCAAGCCGTTTACCCTTGAGCAACTGGCGGGCAAAATTCGCCAGATGATCCGCCCCGCAGGCGGATATCAGGCATAATCGCGCCCCGCCGCCACCACCGTTGCAGGGTAACTGTCCGAATGAAAGCTCAAGCCCGCCATATTCTGGTGAAAACCGCCGAAGAGGCCGAACAGCTCAAGCAACGTATCGCCAAGGGCGAGGCGTTCGATGTGCTGGCCAAGAAATACTCCACCTGCCCGTCCGGCAAGCGCGGCGGCGACCTGGGCGAAGTACGGCCTGGGCAAATGGTCGGCGCCATCGATGCGGTGATTTTCAAGAAGCCGTTGCGCGTGGTCCACGGGCCGATCAAGAGCAAGTTCGGCTACCACCTGGTGCAGGTGTTCTACCGCGATTGAGCCCCGTCTGCAGGCCCTGGGATTCAGCGCCCGGCGCCACCGTCATGAAGGCATGCGGGTCCATCACCGCCGTGACCTTGCACGCCGCTACCCCAGCGGCCGGGTAGCGCCGCAACGGCACCGGCAATCCGGCCAGCAACCGCCTCGCCCCAGTGGACAACACCGCGTTGGCCTGCTTTTATTCAAGCGTCAGCCGACATCCATGTGCGTCCGGGTATTCCAGGGAAACAAGGCGAGCGATGTTCAAGACCATTGAAGATGAAGTGCTGAAAAAGGCTGCCCCGGTGGCCTTGCAACGGGAATTTGAGCAGTATCACTTCGAGCGCCAACAACGTTTCTGCCTGTTGATCTACATCGCCAGCATCGTGATCTGGCTGGTCTTCGACCTGATCGTCAGCTTCATGGGCGGGCAGCGTTTTACCTACCTCTCACCCCTGTTCCTGGGGGCCCTTTCAGTCCTTGCGATCATCCTGGGGTTCACCCGCAAGGCCCGGCACTTTCACCGACTCAATGTGCTGTTCGTGCTGATCATGACCCTGGGCATCCGCATGGTCATCTACGGTTTGCCCGTCACCTTGCAGCCGGCCTGGCTGGTGCTGGCCGCCTCCAGCATCCTCTACGGCGCCTCGGTGCTGCCGTTGAGCCGCGGCTCGTTCTACGGCGCGCTGCTGATCACCTGGCTGATACTCAACCCCTTCTATGACACTGATATAGAACTGTTCGACCTCAAGGGCACGATGACCGCCTGCTACTCGGTGTTCCTCAGCGCCCTGACCCTCTACACCTTTCTGAAACTGCGCCAGGCCCGGCTCTATGCCTACATCATGTCCAAGTTACTGCTGGACCAGGCCTACCTCGACACGCTGACTGAAATCCCCAATCGCCGCGCGTTCATGACCACCGCGACCAAGCAGCTGCAGACGCGCCCGCGCGAGCACGACCATTACCTGGCGATGATCGATATCGACAATTTCAAGAAGGTCAACGATACCTATGGGCACGACATTGGCGACCTGGTGCTCAAGCGCATCGCGGCCGACATCAAGGCGGTCATGGCCGATTTCCAGTACGCGCGCCTGGGGGGCGAGGAGTTTGCGGTCTACCTGTCCGGGGTCCGCCGGGGCGACGTCGAGCACCTCGCCGCACGCCTGTGCCGGGTGGTGCGCGAGAATCCGGGCGAGCACCCGGTGACCATCAGCATCGGCCTGGCCCGGGTGGCCGACGGCGACTCCTTGAGCCAGGCGTTGAGAAAGGCGGACGAAGCGCTGTACCAGGCCAAACACAGCGGCAAGGACCGCTACACCTTTGCTGCCTGACGTCACGATCAAGGGGCCGGCAAGCAGGGAATAAACCACCACGGGGTTCGTCGTACAGGGGCTGCAATCCTTCAGCCTCCGACAACAGGACCCCCATCATGAAAACCGCCTTGTTTGCCCTGGCCCTCATCACCTTGAGTCCAGGGACCTGGGCTGCCACCGACAGTAGCCAAAGCCCAGCGCCCATCGTCGAAGACTACAGCTATGGCATGCACCTGGACATCGCCAGGGTCATCTCGACCTCCGACTACAACTACTGCGGCATCGGCCAACGGGAATTGACCTACGCCGACAGCCAGGGCGTGGTGCATACCCTGCGCTACCCGGCGTTTGGCGACGGGTGTATCGATCAGGGATAAAGCCGGTTATTGCGTACTCGCGCAGAAGCAGGCCGGCCGGCAGGTTGTCTCGGTCGCCGTGACCGCAGCAACGGAACTGCTGCCCCGTCAAACCGGACCGAGATCATCGATATGCCGATACCCAGCCCTCAAGTCCCGCGCCAGGTCCCGGGCCCGGCCCAGGCGGATCGGGCCGCGCTCGATGTCCACCAGCAGGGTCGGGCAGCCGAGCGCAGGCAGGTGCGGCCAGGCCTTGAGGCGGCCGTCGGTCACCAGCAATACACGCTGCTGTTCGGCCGGCAATCGTTTTTGCCGCCGGCCCAGCCACTGCCCCGCCTCGCCCAGGGCCGCCAGCAACGGGGTACCGCCCCCGGCCCCCAACGCCTCAAGCCAGTCCCGCAGACTGGCGGAGGCTTTCAAGCCCTGGACCTGCCAGCGCGGCGCCAGGCCGCTGACGGTGAGCAAGGCCAGGCGCGCGCGTTGCCGGTAGGCGTCGTCGAACATCTGCGCCATCAGGCCCTTGGCGTCGCCTAGCGCCTGATGGCGGCGGGTCGAGGCCGAGGCATCGACGATCACCAGCCACAGCTCGTGGGGCGCCCGGCTGCGCACATGGAACAGCAGCGCGTCGCGGCTGCGCGGCCGGCCCTTGAGCAGCGTCCCCGGCCAATCCACCGAGCCGCTGCCAGCGGTGCGACGTGGCCCCTGCCGGCCATTTTTCAAGCGCCCCGCCCGGGGCCTGGCATCCGCCCCCGCCTCACAGCGCGGGCGAATGCCTAGGGCTTTTTTGGCCAGCTCGGCACTTCACGGCGAACACCGGTGGGCAGCGCCTGGGCCGGCATTTCACCCCACTGGCCCTGGCCCGCGTCGGCATTCGTTGATTGAGGGGCAGACGCCGGGGGCGCCGGTTGTGGGTCCGAGGCAGGCGGCGTTGCCTGGCGACGGCGATGGCGCAGGGCAAATTCGGCGACCGCTTCGATATCGCTGTCCTCGATCGCCGTTGCCCCTCGCCACGCCGCATGGGCACGGGCGGCGCGCAGCCACACCAGGTCGGCGCGCAGGCCATCGACCCCGGCGGCGAAACAGCGTTCGGTAATCTGTGCCAGCGCCTGATCGTCGAGGGCTATCTCACTCAGCAGCCGGCGCCCTTGCTGGCAACGCTCACGCAGGGCCACCTGGGCGGTTTCCCACTGCGCACAGAACGCCTGCGGGTCGCTGTCGAAATCCAGGCGGCGGCGAATGATCTGCCCGCGCTCCAGCGGCGCGGTGTGGCCACTGAGGGCGACATTCAGGCCGAAGCGGTCCAGCAGTTGCGGGCGCAACTCGCCCTCTTCCGGGTTCATGGTGCCGATCAGCACAAAACGCGCCGGATGACGGTGGGAAATGCCGTCGCGCTCGATCAGGTTGGTGCCGCTGGCCGCCACGTCGAGCAGCAGGTCCACCAGGTGATCGGGCAGCAGATTGACTTCATCGACATACAGCACCCCGCCATCGGCCTTGGCCAACACACCCGGGGAGAACTGCGCGCGGCCCTCGCTCAATGCGGCGTCCAGGTCCAGGGTGCCGACCAGGCGTTCTTCGGTCGCGCCCAGGGGCAAGGTGACGAACTGACCGCTGGCCAGCAGGTCGGCCAGGCCACGGGCCAGGGTCGACTTGGCCATGCCGCGCGGCCCTTCGATCAGCACCCCGCCGATTTTCGGGTCGATGGCGGTCAGGCACAGCGCCAGCTTGAGGGCGTCGGCGCCGACCACGGCGGACAGCGGGAAATGGGGGATGTCGGTCATCTCAGGTCTCGGCTACAACGGTTGTCTGTCACATCGCTTTCGCTGGCAAGCCAGCTCCCTCAGGTCCGCGTAGATCCTGTGGGGCTGGCTTGCCAGCGAAAGCAGTGGCACAAGGGTTCAACAATCTTCTTCGATATCCAGCAGCAAATGCTCCAGCGCCTCACGGTACTCGCCAGGCGCTTGCCACAGCCCGCGCTGCTGCGCTTCGAGCAGGCGCTCGGTCATGTCGCGCAACGCATGGGGATTATGCTGGCGCACGAACTCGCGGGTCGAGGGGTCGAGCAGGTAGGCGTCGGCCAGCAAGGCGTACTGGTGATCGTCGATCAACTGCGTGGTGGCGTCGAAGGCAAACAGATTGTCCACGGTCGCCGCCAGTTCGAAGGCACCTTTGTAGCCATGGCGCTTGACCCCTTCGATCCACTTCGGGTTGGCGGCACGGGAGCGGATCACCCGGTTCAGCTCTTCCTTGAGGGTGCGGATTCTTGGCAAGTCCGGCTGGCTGTGATCGCCATGGTAGCTGGCCGCCGCGGCGCCGCTGAGGCTTTCCACGGCGGCCAGCATGCCGCCCTGGAACTGGTAATAGTCGTTGGAATCGAGCAGGTCGTGCTCGCGGTTGTCCTGGTTCTGCAGCACCGCCTGGACCTGGCTCAAGCGCTGGGCGAACTGGCTGCGGGCAGCGGTGCCCTCGTCGGCGCCGCCGTAGGCGTAGCCCCCCCAATTCAGGTAGACCTCGGCCAGGTCGTCGCGGCTTTGCCACAGCCGGCCATCGATGGCGCCCTGCACGCCCGCCCCATAGGCGCCCGGCTTGGCGCCGAAGATCCGCCAGCCGGCCTGGCGCGCCGCCGCCTCGCTATCGAGCCCCGTTTGCTGCAACGCTTGGCGTTCCTCACGGACCTTGGCCGCCAGCGGGTTCATGTCATCGGGCTCATCCAGCGCGGCGACCGCTTGCACCGCGGCATCGAACAGGCGGATCAGGTTGGCGAAGGCATCGCGGAAGAACCCGGACACGCGCAAGGTCACGTCCACGCGTGGGCGGTCCAGCAGGCTCAGTGGCAGGATCTCAAAATCGTCGACCCGCTGGCTGCCCGTGGCCCAGACCGGACGCACGCCCATCAATGCCATGGCCTGGGCGATGTCGTCGCCGCCGGTGCGCATGGTGGCCGTGCCCCACACCGACAGGCCGAGCTGGCGCAAGTGATCGCCGTGGTCCTGCAAGTGGCGCTCGAGGATCAGGTTGGCCGACTGGAACCCGATGCGCCAGGCGGTGGTGGTCGGCAGGTTGCGCACATCCACCGAGAAAAAGTTACGGCCGGTGGGCAGCACGTCGAGACGCCCGCGACTCGGCGCGCCACTGGGGCCGGCCGGGACAAAGCGCCCGGCCAGGGCATCGAGCAAGCCACGCATTTCCGCCGGGCCGCAGGCATCCAGGCGCGGTGCGACGACTTCGCGCAGATGGCCGATGATGGTGCTGACTTCCGTCCAGCGTGCGTCCTGGGGGAGCAGGCCATCGGGATCAACCGTTTCGCGAGCAGGCTCGCTGCCACAGGAGGCTGGCAATGCTTGCTCGATCAGGTGCGCGGCAAACAGCTCAAGGCGCTCACGGGTGTCACCGGCGGTACGCCAGGTGTCCTCGCCGAGGTGCAGCAACTCGTCCGGCATGGGGCCGTTCCACGGCGCCGACAACTCACAGTCCAGCGGATCGAAACCCAGGCCGAACGCCTTGGCCAAGGCCCGCAACAGGCTCGACTGCGCGCCACGCCCATCGCCCCGGGGGATGCGCAACAGGGCCAGCAGGGTGTCGATGCGCAGGCGCCCGCTGGGCGATTCGCCGAACACATGCAGGCCATCGCGAATCTGCGACTCCTTGAGGTCGCACAGGTAGGTGTCCAGGCGCGGCAGCCAGATCGCCGCATCGGCCTGACTGTCGAGTTGGCCGTCCAGTTGCAATTCCCGATCGATGTGGGTTTCGCGCACCAGTTCGAGAATCTCCCGTTGCAGCTCCCGGGCTCGCCGCGGGTCGAGCAACTGGGCTTCGTAGTACTCGTCCGCCAGCAACTCGAGGTTGCGCAACGGCCCATAGGTTTCGGCACGGGTCAGCGGTGGCATCAGGTGGTCGATGATCACCGCCTGGGTCCGGCGCTTGGCCTGGGCGCCCTCTCCCGGGTCATTGACGATAAACGGATAGATGTTCGGCAGCGGCCCCAGCAGCGCATCCGGCCAGCAACGTTCAGACAGGCCGACGCCCTTGCCCGGCAGCCATTCGAGGTTGCCGTGCTTGCCCACGTGAATCAGCGCGTGGGCGCCGTAGACTTGGCGCAGCCAGAAATAGAACGCCAGGTAACCGTGGGGCGGCACCAGGTCCGGGTCGTGATAGACCGCGCTCGGGTCGACCTGATACCCCCGTGCCGGCTGGATGCCGACGAAGGTCAGGCCAAAGCGCAGCCCGGCGATCATCATGCGCCCGCCGCGGCACATCGGGTCGTTCTGCGGCGCGCCCCAACGCTGCAGCACTGCCGCACGATTGGCGGCGGGCAAGGTGTCGAACAGGGCCTGGTAATCGTCCAGCGCCAGGCTTTGCTGGCAAGGGCGCTGGTCAATGCTGTCCAGGTCGTTGCTGACCCCGCCGAGCAGTTGCCGGATCAGCTCGGTGCCGCTGTCCGGCAGTTCGCCAGGCAGCGGATAACCTTCGGCCTGCAACGCCCGCAGGATGTTCAAGGCCGCGGCCGGAGTGTCCAGGCCGACGCCATTGCCGATGCGGCCGTCGCGGGTCGGGTAGTTGGCGAGGATCAACGCCACGCGTTTTTGTCCGTTCTCCACCCGCGCCAGCTCGCTCCAGCGGCGCGCCAGTTCGGCGACGAAATCCATGCGTTCCGGTTGCGCCCGGTAGCAGACCACGTCGCACTGGCTGCGCTCGCTGCGCCAGGCCAGGTCCTTGAAGCTGATGGGACGGCTGATGATTCGTCCGTCCAGTTCCGGCAAGGCAATGTGCATTGCCAGGTCCCGCGGGCCCAGGCCCTGCTCGCTGGCGCGCCAGAGCGGCTCATTGTCCTGGGCGCAGATCGCCTGGATCACCGGGATGTTGCGGCGAAACGGCCGCAGGTGCGGCGCTTCCGGGCTGGATTGGGCGAAACCGGTGGTATTGAGAATCACCGAGGCCTGGACGTGATCCAGCCAGTCCTCGACCACCGCCAGGCAGCCGGGCTCTTTCAGGCTGGCCAGGGCAATCGGCAACGGGTTGAGCCCCGCCGCCTGCAAGCGCTGGCAGAACACATCGATGAAGGCGGTGTTGGCCGCCTGCAAATGGGATCGGTAGAACAGCACCGCCGCCACCGGCTGCCCGGCGTGCCAGTCGGCTTGCCAGGTGGCCAGGTCGGACTGGCTGTGCCGCGGGTGATAGATGGCGGTACGCGGCAGGGCTTGCGGCTCGGCCCACGGGTAGTCGCGACCAAGCCAGCCACTGGCCAGGCAGCGATACAGGTCCAGGGCATTGCTTTTGCCACCCTGGCGCAGGAAGTGCCACAGCCGCTCCCGGTCCTGCACCGGCACCGTACTCAAGTCGCTGAGTTCCGGATCGGGACGGTCATCGCCCGGCACCAGGATCAGTTGCACCCCGCGCCTGGACAGTTCCACCAGGCGCTCGACGCCGTAGCGCCAATAGCCGATGCCACCGTGCAGCGAAATCAGGATCACCTTGGCATGGCGCAGCACCTGGTCGACGTACAGGTCGACCGACGCGTGATTCTGCACCTGCATCGGGTTGGCCAGGCGCAGGCTCGGGTAGTCATCCGGCAACTGCTGGGCCACTTCGGCCAGCAGCGCCAGGCTGGAGTCGCCGCTGCACAGGATCACCAGGTCGGCGGGGGTTTGCCCTAAGTCGGCAATGTTGTCGTCGGCAACAAATCCGCCGGGCTGGGTCCTGAGCAGGTGCATGGGTCAGACGCTGAGCGCGGCGCGCAGTTGGGCTTCGAGCAAGGACGCATCCAGCGCCTGGCCGATCAGCACCAGGCGCGTGGTACGGGCTTCGTCTGCGCCCCACTGACGGTCGAAATGCTTGTCGAACCGCGTGCCCACGCCCTGGATCAGCAAGCGCATCGGCTTGTTCGGGATCGCGGCGAAACCCTTGACCCGCAGGATGCCGTGCTGCACCACCAGTTGGGTCAAGGCATCGAGCAACAGGCTTTCGTCGGCTTGTGGCAGTTCGATGGAGATCGAGTCGAAGGCGTCGTGATCATGGTCGTCATGGTCGTCGCCGTCGTGATGATGGTCGTGGTGGCTGTGACGGCTGTCGATGTGTTCTTCGGAACCGGCACCCAGGCCAATCAGCACGTCGAGGGGCAAACGCCCGCTGCTGGCTTCGATGATCTTGACCGCCGGCGGCAGTTCCTCGGCCACTTCCAGGCGGACCCGGGCCAGGTCTTCAGGGCTGATCAGGTCGGCCTTGTTGAGGATCACCAGGTCGGCGCTGGCCAGTTGGTCGGCGAACAGCTCGTGCAGCGGCGACTCGTGGTCCAGGTTCGGGTCGAGTTTGCGCTGGGCGTCGACCTGGTCCGGGAAGGCAGCGAAGGTGCCAGCGGCCACGGCCGGGCTGTCGACCACGGTGATTACGGCGTCGACCGTGCAGGCGCTGCGGATCTCCGGCCACTGGAAGGCCTGGACCAGCGGCTTGGGCAAGGCCAGGCCGCTGGTTTCGATGAGAATGTGGTCGAGGTCGCCGCGACGGGCCACCAGTTCGCGCATCACCGGGAAGAACTCTTCCTGCACGGTGCAGCACAGGCAGCCGTTGGCCAGTTCATACACCCGGCCAGTGGCTTCTTCTTCGGTGCAACCGATGGTGCACTGCTTGAGGATGTCGCCGTCGATGCCCAGCTCGCCGAACTCGTTGACGATCACCGCAATGCGACGCCCCTGGGCGTTGTCGAGCATGTGCCGCAGCAAGGTGGTTTTACCCGAGCCGAGGAAGCCGGTGACGATGGTGACGGGAAGTTTGGCCAGTGTTTTCATCGGATGCCCTTTGGCAAGGTGGCGGGCATACGGGACGAGAAGCCGCAACGCGCAGGCGTGCGGAAAGCGTTCGCCACCGGATCACCCCGCCCGGTTGTAGTGAGAATCTGGATCGAGGCAGGTCTCCTGGCTGACGGTGGGCCGGTCTTTCGACTGGCGGTTGCTGCGCCTTCCCGCCGCTTGAGATCAAGCGTGCAGTGGCCTGGCAGAAACAGCACCGTTCACAGTTGCGGGGGCAGCCGCGGCATTGACCGCGTTCCCTTCTTAGCTTCGGCGCACGCGCCAAAGAACCTCGAAGGCGCAAGGCTACGCATCGCATCGGGGCGGGTCAATGTTCCTGCCGTGTTCTGTGGCGCCTGGAATGCCGCCATCGCGGGCAAGCCCGCTCCCACAGGGGCATAGGAACACTAATGAAATGGTTACCCCCACCGCCCCTTGCGATAGCTCACTAAGCTTTCGCAAGGGGCCCATCGGAGACCATTCTCATGAACAACGTAGCTATCGCCGCCATCGACCTGGGTAAAAACTCC